>DATNIV010000216.1:0-7919 GCA_035604255.1 Telmatospirillum sp.
CGCCCGCCGATTGGTGGTGCCGCCGCATCGGCAGGGTGGCCAAGCGCAATATATTGAACAGCCCCTGGCCATCGGTTATGGCGGCGAACGGCTGTCCGGTACCTTGGACTGGGCGCGGACGCGGCTTGGAGAGACTCTCGACGTCGATACCCTTGCCGCCCATGCCGGGATGAGCCGGAGAACCTTCACGCGCCATTTTCATCGTCTGACGGGGGAGACGGTCGTCGAATGGCTGACGGATCAGCGTCTGTGGTTGGTCCAGCAATTGCTGGAAACCACCGATTTGTCCATCGAGAGAATTACCTCGGAGAGCGGTTTTGGGACGGCTCTATCCTTGCGAATGCATTTCGCCAAGGCCTTCCGGATTACGCCATCAGCTTATCGCCGTGAATTTCGAGGGTCGGCCCATCCGGCTAGCCCGCCGACGCCTCCGACGCTTCGTCGAAGGCCGTCTGTGCGATAAGCCAATCATCTTCCGCATCGGCCAGGGCCTTGGTGAGTTCTCCCATCTCCCGTTGTAATGCGGTCACCTTATCGGGAGGGCCCTCATAGAGTTTGGGATCGGCCAATCGGGATTGCAGATCGGCTTGCTTCTTGGTCAGCGTTTCGACGTGCCGTTCGGCTTTCTGAGCGGCTTTGCGCAAGGGGGCGAGTTGTGTCCGTAATTCGGCGGCCGCCCGCCGTTCATCTTTGCGGTTTGGGGACGAATCTTTGGGGTCCCGCCCTTCCCGGCGCGCGTCCCGGGCCCGATCGAGAAGCAGGCGCTTGTATTCGTCGAGATCGCCTTCGAAAGAGCTGACCTGGCCGTCGGTGACCAGCCAGAGGCGGTCGGCCGCCAATTCGATCAGGTGCGGGTCGTGGCTGATCAGAACCACCGCGCCTTCATAAGCGTTGAGAGCCGAGACCAGCGCTTCGCGACTATCAATGTCGAGATGGTTGGTCGGTTCGTCCAAAATCATCAGATGCGGCGCATCGCGGCTCATCAAGGCGAAGAGCAGGCGCGCCTTTTCGCCGCCGGACAGATTGTCCACCTTGACGTCAGCCCGGTCTTGGCCGAAGCCGAAGCGCCCCAATTGCGCGCGTACCTTGGATTCGAGTGCTTGCGGCATCAGGGCGCGCATGTGATCGAACGGCGTCTCGGCCGTATTGAGTTCCTCGGTCTGATGTTGCGCGAAATAGCCGATGCGTAATTTCGGCGATTTGCGCAACTCGCCGTCGAGCAAGGCCAAGCGGCCTGACAGCACCTTGGCCAGGGTGGATTTGCCGTTCCCGTTGGCGCCCAGCAAAGCGATGCGGTCGTCCATGTCGATGCGTAAGTTGAGATTGCGCAAGACCGGCTTGTCCGGTCCATAGCCGGCAAGGCCGCGTTCGATGGCGATCACCGGCGGCGACATCGGCTCCGGATCAGGGAAATCGAAGCTGACCGGGCGGTCTTCGATGACGGAAATGGGAGGCCCCAGCCGTTCGAGCATTTTGACGCGGCTTTGCGCCTGCGCCGCCTTGGTTGCCTTGGCCCGGAAACGGTCGATGAAAGCTTGCAGTTTGCGGCGTTGATCCAGTTGTTTGCTGGCGGCCTTGGCGGCCAATTCGATCTTTTCGCGACGGATCTGCTCGAAGCGGTCGTAATTTCCGCCATAGGCGACCAATTTCGTCTGGTCGATGTGAATGATGCGTTCGGCAACGGCATTCAGCAGACCGCGATCATGGCTGATGACGAGCAATGTGCCGGGATAGGAGGCAAGATAGCCTTCCAGCCACAGGCTGGCCTCTAGATCGAGATGGTTGGTCGGTTCGTCCAATAGCAGCAGATCCGGACCGGCGAACAGGGCGCCGGCCAGGGCGACGCGCATGCGCCATCCGCCTGAAAAACTGCGCACGGGGCGCAACTGCGCGTCAGCCGAAAACCCGAGTCCGGCGAGAATGGCGGCCGCTCGGGCCGGGGCGGAATGGGCGTCAATGGTGGCCAAGCGCTCGTGCAGTTCGCCCAGGCGATGCGCGTCGGCACTGGTTTCCGCTTCGGCCAGAAGGGTGGTCCGTTCGACGTCATGGGCCAAGACGCAATCGAGCAAGGTTTCTTCACCATCCGGCGCTTCTTGCGAAACGCAGCCGACGCGGGCGCGCGGGCGGACGGAAATCGACCCGGCATCCGGATGCAATTCTTCGCGAACGAGCTTCAGCAGGGTCGATTTGCCCGAACCGTTGCGTCCAACCAAGCCGACGCGTTGGCCTTGGGCGACATGGACGGTTGCGTTGTCGAGCAGGATTCGACCGCCAATGCGGTAGGTGAGATCGTTGATTTGTAGCATTGGAGAGCGACATAGCACGTCGGGTGGGGAGCGGTAAAGCGCTGCGGGCGTATAGCCAACCTCTTCGTTGCGAGTCTTGCGCCGAGAGGGTATAACCGCCTTCCTCCGCCCTATTGGGTGGACTTGGGGATAATGAGGCGCGCGCCCGGGGGAAAAGAGCGCGCCCGATCAGACAAGGACAATCGAAATTATGGCCGTTGAGCGCACTCTGTCGATCATAAAGCCCGATGCCACGCGTCGCAATCTGACGGGGAAAATCAATGCTCGTTTCGAAGATGCGGGTTTGCGCATCGTCGGGCAGAAACGCCTGCGAATGACCAAAGAGCAGGCTGAAAAATTCTACGCTGTCCACGCGGAGCGGTCGTTCTTTAACGACCTCTGCGCATTTATGACATCTGGTCCCGTGGTGGTCCAGGTTCTGGAAGGTGAGAACGCGGTTCTTCGCAACCGCGAGATCATGGGGGCGACCAATCCGGCGAATGCGGCTCCAGGAACCATCCGCGCCGATTTTGCCGAATCGGTCGAAGCCAATTCCGTTCATGGGTCGGACTCAGGCGAAAATGCGGCGACTGAAATCGCTTTTTTCTTCGCGCAGATCGAAATTCTCAGCTGAAGCGCAAAACCCTTTCGGTGCCCGTGGCTCTTCGATCTGAGGGAGCGAGCGTCGCAAGGATTCGGGCGCGTGGTCCGTCACGCGCCTCGCCGTGAGGGGATTGAAAGAAAACGCCCCCGGGGAAAACCCGGGGGCGTTTTTGCGCATGCGTATCTTCTGCGGCGAGAGGATCATGTCTCAAAAGAGAGTGATCAGATGAAGCGGACGTGAACAATCTCGTAGGATTTTGAACCGCCGGGGGTGCTGACTTCCACCGAATCGCCGATACTTTTACCGATCAGGGCTCGGGCCAGCGGCGAATGGACCGAAAGTCGGCCCGAGCGGATATCGGCTTCATGGACGCCGACGATTTGATAGATCGATTCGTCGTCATTATCCTCGTCGGCCAAGGTGACTGTCGCGCCAAACCGGATGATCTCGCCTGACAGTTGGCTGATGTCGATCACTTGCGCCCGGCTGGTGATGTCCTCCAACTCGGAAATCCGCCCTTCGATAAAGCTCTGGCGTTCACGCGCGGCATGATATTCGGCGTTCTCCGAGAGATCTCCGTGTTCTCTAGCCTCGGCAATCGCCCGGATGACGGCCCGACGCTCGAAATTCTTTAGTTGTCTGAGCTCATCCTCCAGGGTTTTCAATCCACCCGGAGTCATCGGGATTTTTTCTACCATCCACACTTCCTGAAAAACGCAAAACACCCCTACGGCCGAGCCCTCCCGGCCGCTCAGTATTTCTAGAACGATCCGTTAAAATACGACTGCAGCGGGGTGACATCAAGTGTGCCGGCACGCAACGCCTTGATGGCGTCCACGGCGGCACGCGCGCCAGCCAGAGTGGTGTAATGTGGCACATTGCGAATCAACGCTGTCCGGCGGATGGAAAAACTGTCGGAGAGCGCCTGCGATCCTTCCGTCGTGTTGACCACCAGTTGGATTTGACCAGACAACATGGCGTCGACGCAATGCGGACGCCCTTCAAGCACCTTGTTGATCACGCCGACTTCGACCCCATGGGAACGCAGCAGCTCTGCGGTGCCAATGGTGGCGATGACCTTGAAGCCCAACTCGGTCAGTCGGCGGGCGATCTCGGTCAATCCCGGCTTATCGGCATCACGCACCGAAAGAAAGGCCGTTCCGGTCAGGGGGAGGCGGGTGCCGCTGCCCAATTGCGATTTGGCGAAGGCGCGCGGGAAATCACTGTCGATCCCCATCACTTCGCCGGTCGATTTCATTTCCGGGCCCAACAGAATGTCGACGCCGGGAAACCGGGCGAAGGGGAACACCGCCTCTTTGACCGCCACATGCTTGAGCGGTCGGTCGACCAATTGGAAGGAGGCCAAGCTTTCGCCGGCCATGATCCGTGACGCGATTTTGGCGATTGGTATGCCGGTGGCCTTGGCGACGAACGGCACCGTGCGGCTGGCCCGAGGATTGACCTCAAGGATGTAAATGTCCCCCGCCTTGACGGCGAACTGAACATTCATCAAGCCGACCACATTGAGTGAGCGGGCCAGCAGTCCCGTCTGGCGCTTGATTTCGGCGACGACGTCGGGGGGCAGCGAATGGGGGGGCAGCGAACAGGCCGAGTCGCCCGAGTGAATCCCGGCTTCCTCGATATGTTCCATAATGCCGGCGACAAAGACGTCTTTGCCGTCGGCCAGGCAATCGACATCCACCTCGGTGGCGTCCGATAGATAACGGTCGATCAGCACCGGATTATTGCCGGTCACCAGCACCGCGTCCGTCATGTAACGCGCCAGGCCTTCATGGTCGTGGACGATGCGCATGGCGCGTCCGCCCAGGACGTAGGAGGGGCGAATGACCACCGGATAGCCGACGGATTCGGCGACGACTTTCGCTTCTTCGAGCGTTCGCGCCGTTCCGTTGTCGGGTTGACGCAATCCGATCTTCTTCAGCAGAACTTGGAACCGTTGGCGGTCTTCCGCCAAATCGATGGCATCGGGAGAGGTCCCAAGGATGGGAATCTTGGCTTTCTCAAGGGCCGCCGCCAGTTTCAGCGGCGTCTGCCCGCCGAATTGCACGATGACGCCCAGCACTCGGCCGTTCGTTTGTTCCTTCCGCACCAATTCGATCACCGTTTCGGCGGTCAAGGGCTCGAAATAGAGCCGGTCCGACGTGTCGTAATCGGTGGAGACGGTTTCCGGATTGCAGTTGACCATGATGGTCTCGATGCCGGCCTCGGAAAGCGCATAGGCGGCATGGACGCAGCAATAGTCGAATTCGATTCCTTGTCCGATCCGATTGGGGCCGCCGCCCAAAATAACCACCTTGTCGCGATCGGTTGGGGCGGATTCGCAATCGGCCGCTTGAATGCCGTCGCCTTCGTAACAGGAATACATGTAAGGCGTGTCGGACGGGAATTCGCCGGCACAGGTGTCGATGCGCTTGAAGACGGGTTTGACGTTCAGTACTTCGCGGCGGAAGGTCGTCTCGACCAGCGTCTTGCCGGACAGTTCCGACAGGCGTTCGTCTGAGAATCCCATCTTTTTCAAGCGCAGCAGGCCGGGCGCGTCGATCGGCAGGCCATTGGCCCGCACCTCTGCCTCGGCGGCGACAATTTCCTTGAGTTGCTCGATAAACCAAGGGTCGTAGCTGCAACAGGCGTGGATTTCTTCAACGGTCAGGCCGAGGCGTAACGCCTGGGCGATCACCAGAAGACGGTCGGCGCGTGGCTGGGACAAAGCCGCCTTGATGGCGCCTTTGTTGCGGCCCCCATCGGCGCCGGGAATCTCGAGGTCGTTCAGCCCGGTGAGACCGGTTTCCATGGAACATAAACCTTTTTGCAGGCTTTCCTGGAAGGTCCGGCCGATACTCATGGCTTCGCCCACCGACTTCATGGAGGTGGTCAGCATGGGATCGGCGCCGGGAAATTTCTCGAAAGTAAAGCGCGGGATTTTTGTGACGACATAATCGATGGTCGGCTCGAACGAGGCCGGCGTGACACCGGTGATGTCGTTCAAGAGTTCGTCCAAGGTGTAGCCGATGGCCAGCTTGGCCGCCACTTTGGCGATCGGAAAGCCGGTGGCCTTGGAGGCCAGGGCCGAGGAGCGCGATACGCGGGGATTCATTTCGATGACCACCATGCGGCCATCCTTCGGATTGACGGCGAACTGCACGTTCGACCCGCCGGTATCGACGCCGATCTCTCGCAACACCGCGATCGAGGCGTTGCGCATGATCTGATATTCCTTGTCGGTCAACGTCAGCGCCGGGGCGACCGTGACCGAATCGCCGGTATGCACGCCCATCGGATCGATATTTTCGATGGAACAGATGATGATGCAGTTGTCGTGCTTGTCTCGCACGACCTCCATCTCATATTCCTTCCAACCGAGCACCGATTCCTCGACCAGCACTTCGTGAACCGGACTTGCCGCCAAGCCGCCGGCAACGATCTGTTCGAATTCCTCAAGATTGTAGGCGATTCCGCCGCCGGTGCCGGCCAGGGTGAAGCTCGGGCGAATGATCGAAGGCAGGCCGACGTCGGCCATCGCCTCGCGCGCCTCGATCAGGCTGCGAACAACGCGCGAGCGGGGCGATTCGAGGCCGATCTTGTCCATGGCGTCGCGGAACTTCAGGCGATCTTCCGCCTTGGCGATGACGTCGCGTTTGGCCGCGATCATCTCGACGCCGAATTTCTCCAAGATCCCGGCCTCGGCCAGCGCCATCGCGGTGTTCAACGCCGTTTGGCCGCCCATCGTCGGGAGTAGCGCATCCGGGCGCTCTTTCTCGATGATCTTGGCCACCACTTCCGTGGTGATCGGTTCGATATAGGTGGCGTCGGCCAGGCCCGGATCGGTCATGATGGTCGCCGGATTGGAATTGACCAGGATGACCCGGTAACCTTCCTCCTTCAGCGCCTTGCAGGCCTGCACGCCCGAATAATCGAACTCGCAAGCCTGGCCGATGACGATCGGCCCGGCGCCGATGATGAGGATGGATTTTATGTCTGTCCGCTTTGGCATTACCTGGTCCCGAACTGAAACTGTCGCCTGTGAAGGCAAGAAAGATTGGCTGTCTAAAACGCGAACATCCCGAATGGGATGTTCCGCTGTCGTTTTATCACAGATGAACGGGGATGCCGCCATGCGGCCACAGATGAGCACAGAAAGGCTAATGACATATCCGTGTTCATCCGTGGGTCGGCTACGCCGACGTCCGTGTCCATCTGTTCCCTAAAAATTTTCGCTCGCCCCTGTTGGGGTCACTTCGCTTTTTCCATCAACTGGACGAAACGCTCGAACAAATAGTGGCTGTCCTGCGGGCCGGGGCTGGCTTCCGGGTGGTATTGCACCGAGAAAACGGGGCGTCCCGCGACCGTCAACCCTTCGACGGAACCGTCGAACAGGGAGCGATGGGACACCGTGACCCCGTTCGGCAGGCTTTCCTCGACCACCGCGAAGCCGTGGTTTTGGCTGGTGATTTCCACTTTACCGGTGGCCAAGTCCTTGACCGGATGGTTGGCGCCACGGTGACCGGTCGCCATCTTGCTGGTTTTGCCGCCGAGAGCCAAGGCCAGCATCTGATGGCCAAGACAAATGCCGAACAAGGGCACTCCGCTTTCCAGGACGGCTTGAATGGTCGGAACCGCGTAAGTGCCAGTTGCTTCCGGATCGCCTGGTCCGTTCGACAGGAACACGCCGTCGGGATGGTGGCCTAAAACGTCCTCGGCAGTCGCCGTTGCCGGCACCACGGTGACTTTACAGCCCGAATCGGCAAGGCATCGTAAAATATTGCGTTTCGCGCCATAGTCGATGGCGACCACATGGAAACGAGGCTTCTCTTGCTGCCCGTAGCCTTGCCCCAGATGCCAGAGGGTTTCGTTCCAATTGTAAGTTTGGCCGCAGGTGACGTCCTTGGCCAAATCCATGCCGATCAATCCTGGCCAGTCAGCGGCCTGGCGCCGGAGCGCTTCAAGATCGAAGCTGCCGTCGGGAGAATGGGCGATGGTCCCGTTGGGGGCGCCGCTCTTGCGGATGCGAT
>DATNIV010000217.1:0-3481 GCA_035604255.1 Telmatospirillum sp.
GCCTTCGGACTATTCCATCCGCTCCAAGGCGATGCGTAACGTCGAGGCCAAACGGGTCATCGGACAGCTTGCCGCTGGCCTCGTCGGCGATGACGAACAGATATTCCTGGATTCCGGCACCACCTGTTTCGAAATGACCCCGTTTCTCAAGCGCCGCCGAAACCTGTCGATCATCGTCAACTCCGCGCGGCTGGCGCTGGAGCTTGATGCCCCGGGGCTCAGCGCCATCATGCTCGGCGGGCAGTATCGCGCCGACCGCATGGATTGCGTCGGCCCGCTCGCCATCGCCACGCTCTCGCAACTTCGCGGATATCTCTGCTTCATCGGGGCCGACGGCCTGGACATGGAATTCGGCCTGGCCGCCGCCGACATCGAAAGCGCCAACCTCCATCGCCTGGCCGTCCGCAACGCCCGCCAGGTCGTGCTGCTGGTCGATCACACGAAATTTCACACGCTCTCGCTGTTCAAGATTGTCGATTGGGACCAGATTCATCGCGTCGTCAGCGACGCTCCACCCAGCCCGCAGTGGCAGCAGTTCCTGGCCCAACGCAATATCGACATTCTTCATCCCGGCAGCGAGACCGCCGAAAACAGTCCGGCATCCGAAGTCAAAGCCGGCTTGTAAAAATGAGGAAACTCAAAGGAAAAAGGATTTATCATCATGCCCAAGAGTCAGATGCTCAGCCCGTCGGAGTTCCGAACCAGGAGCTCAATTCAGTTCCAGCCGATCCCGGTGAATCAATACAGCCGGACCATCGCCGATGAACTCATTCATTATTCGCCCAAGGACCTCCTGCGTATTCAGCGCGACATGGAGATGATCCGCGCCTTCGAGAATATGCTCAACGAGATCAAATTGCGCGGCAACTTCAAAGGGATGGAGTACAACCATCGCGGCCCGGCGCATCTCTCGATCGGCCAGGAAGCGGCGGCGGTCGGGCAGGCGTTTGCCCTCGGAGTCGATGACCACATCTACGGCAGCCATCGCAGCCACGGCGAAATCCTCGCCAAGGGCCTGTCCGCCATCGACAAGCTCGACGACGCCTCGCTCATGAGCGTCATGCGCAACTACTTCGGCGGCGATTGCCTCCGCGTCGTCGAGAAGGATGCCAAGGGTTCGACCAAGGATTTGGCGATTGATTATCTGGTCTACGGCGCATTGGCCGAGATTTTTGGGCGCGAACCGGGCATGAACAAGGGGATGGGCGGTTCCATGCACGCCTTCTTCCCGCCGCTGGGGATTTATCCCAACAACGCGATCGTCGGCGGATCGGCCGACATCGCCGTCGGCGCGGCGCTGTTCAAGCACGTCAACAAGAAGAAGGGGATCGTGATCGCCAACATCGGCGACGCCTCCGCCGGATGCGGGCCGGTCTGGGAAGCCATTTGCTTCGCCACCATGGACCAGTTCAAGCTGCTTTGGGATGAGGCCCATCGCGGCGGTCTGCCGCTGATCATCAATTTCGTCAATAACTTCTACGGCATGGGCGGTCAGCCGGTCGGCGAAACGATGGGCTTCCGCGTCCTGGCGCGTCTTGGCGCGGGCGTCAATCCCCAGCAGATGCACGCCGAGCGAATCGATGGGTACAACCCCCTGGCCGTCGTCGACGCCATTGACCGCAAGAAAAAGATCCTCGAGTCCGGCGAGGGACCGGTGCTTTTGGATACCGTCACCTATCGGTTCAGCGGCCACTCGCCCTCCGACGCCAGCAGCTATCGCGAAAAGGCCGAAGTCGAGGCGTGGCAAAAGGTCGATCCCCTTCTCACCTTCGCGCGCGATCTGATCTCGGCCAACGTCTGCACGCAAAGCGAGATCGACGACATCAAGGCCCAATGCGACGACGTCGTCTTCCGCGCCTTCAAGAAGGCGATCGACGAAACAATCTCGCCGCGCGCCGATCTGAAGAAAGCCGGATCGCTGCTGGAGAAAACGATGTTCTCCAATCAGAAGATCGAGTCGATGGAGCCGGGCCGCAAGCCCGAAACGCTGCTGGCCAAGGCGGACAACCCGCGCGTGAAGCAACTGGCGACGCGCAGCCGCTCGGCGTTCGACGAGAAGGGCGCCAAGCTCCCCAAGGCCAAGTGCATCGGAATCCGCGACTCGATTTTCGAGGCGATTTTCGACCGCTTCCACGTCGATCCGACGCTGGTGGCGTACGGCGAGGAAAATCGCGACTGGGGCGGCGCGTTCGCCGTCTATCGCGGACTGACCGAAGCCCTCCCCTACCATCGCCTCTTCAATTCGCCGATCAGCGAAGGCGCCATCGTGGGCACCGCTGTCGGCTACGCCCTGGAAGGCGGCCGCCCGCTCGTCGAACTGATGTACTGCGATTTCATGGGCAGGGCCGGCGATGAAATCTTCAACCAACTGGCCAAATGGCAGTCGATGTCCGGCGGATTGCTCAAGATGCCCGTCGTCCTCCGCGTCTCCGTCGGATCCAAATATGGCGCCCAGCACAGCCAGGATTGGACCTCGATGTGCGCCCATATCCCCGGCCTCAAGGTGGTCTTCCCCGCCACGCCCTACGATGCCAAGGGACTGATGTATTCAGCCCTCACCGGCACCGACCCGGTCGTCTTCTTCGAGAGCCAGCGCATCTACGATCAGCCGGAAGAATTCGTCCCCGGCGGAGTGCCGGTGGGATATTACGAAGTCCCCATCGGCGAACCCGACGTCAAAAAGTCCGGCAAGGACCTGACGATCCTCACCATCGGCGCCACGCTCTATCGCGCCATCGAAGCGGTGAAAATTCTGGAGGACAAACACGGCGTCTCCTGCGAGCTCATCGACGCCCGCTCCATCGTCCCGTTCAATTTCGAGAAGGTGATCGCGTCGGTGAAGAAAACTCGCAAGATTCTCCTGGCCTCCGACGCCTGCGAACGCGGCAGCGCATTGCAGACCTTCGCCGCCAAGATCACGCAGTTTGCGTTTGACGAACTGGACGCGCCGCCGACGGTGGTGGGCGCGCGTAACTGGATCACTCCAGCGGATGAAGTGGAGGATGCCTTCTTCCCCTATCCGTCCGATCTGATCGACGCGGTGCACGAGCATCTGATTCCGCTCAAGGGATATCAGGTGGCGCGCCCCGCCGACACTCGCGAGTTGCTGCGCCGCAGCGCGCAAGGGATATAAATGGTTCGCCGCGTTCCGCCTTGTGCCCAAAGCCGGGGGATGGCCATCCCCCGGTCTTCCAACGCCGCAAACCGACCGAATACGCCCCCGCATCCCTTCCCATGACGCGCGATACCCGCCATGTTCCCGTGCTGCTCGGCGCGGTGCTGAACATCCTCGACCCGCGCCCGGGACACATTGTCGTGGACTGCACTCTAGGCCTGGGCGGACATGCGGCGGCAATTCTGCAACGCATCAAACCCGCCGGCCGCCTGATCGGAATCGATTTCGACCCCGCCAACATTGTCATCGCACGCGAAAATCTTACGAGTGTCGGTGGAGAATTCGAATTGCATCACGGGAACTTTG
>DATNIV010000218.1:0-2290 GCA_035604255.1 Telmatospirillum sp.
CAGAAATGTCTTCTTGCATCGCACAAAATGACATTGTCGGAGAATGGATCGGCCTCGCCCGCTTTTCGGCGCAAGGCGCCCTCTGGCTTCGCGAGGAAATGTCCGCGTTGAAGAACGAAGGTTTGTTGGAGAGCGCCGACATGCCTCTTCTGCTGACGCGACTATCCAGGAAACACCCCGTCGCCATCCACTATATTCTGGCGCATTGGCTTGACGTCGACACCCTGAGCGATGTCGGCAATGCCATGAACTTCATCTAAATCTGGGCCTTGGCATCATGATTACGGCGAATCAATTCATCCATGAGGCGGGCCGACAAGGCTTCGATTTCTATACCGGCGTCCCTTGCAGCTTTCTCACGCCACTGATCAATGGAGTCATCAACGACCGGGCGCTGACCTATGTCGGCGCCACCAGCGAAGGCGAAGCGGTGGCGATTGCCGCCGGTGCCTGGCTGGCGGGCCGTCAAACGGTGGTGATGTGTCAAAACTCCGGATTGGGCAATGCCGTCAATCCGCTGACCTCGCTCAATGCCCCCTTTCGCATTCCAACCCTTTTCGTGACCACATGGCGCGGGCAGCCGGGTCTTCCCGACGAACCGCAACATGTCGTCATGGGAACCATCACCCAGGATCTGTTGACCCTGATCGGCATCGAACAGGCCCCGTTTCCCGTCAACGCGGATCGTGTGGCGCCGACGCTTACGACGGCGGTTGAACGCCTTCGGGCCAGGGACCTGCCTTACGCGCTGGTCATGCAGAAAGGCAGCGTCCAGGACGAAGAGCTTCTGCCTTTGCCCACCCCCAGCGTCCATCGGGGCGTGCGTATCGACGATCCGAACACCGGCCCGCTGCCATCCCGTCTCATGGTGTTGGAAACCTTTCTCGAGGTCGCCGACGACACGATGGCGGTGATCGCCACCACCGGAAAATGCGGCCGCGAATTGTTCACGCTCGCCGATCGGCCGCAACATCTCTATCAGGTCGGGTCGATGGGAGGTGCCAGCGCCATGGGGTTGGGCGTCGCCCTGAACAGCAGGAAAACGACGATCGTCCTCGATGGTGATGGCGCCCTGCTGATGAAGATGGGAAATCTTGCGACGATCGGCGCCTACGCGCCTTCCAATCTCGTCCATATCGTCCTCGACAACGGCGTTCATGATTCCACCGGCGGGCAGACCACGGTCTCGGCATCGGTCGATTTCGCGGCGGTCGCCCTGGCCTGCGGCTATCGATATGCCGCACGCTGCCAAACAGTGGGAGGCTTTCGCAACGCCTTGCAAGAGGCACTGTCGCACGCCAAGCCGGCCTTGATTCATGTCCGCATCACGCCGGGCTCGTTGACCAAACTGGGGCGTCCGACGATCGGGCCGGCGGATGTGGCGAGACGGTTCAAGGCCTTTCTCGCGGATGACACGATCACCGCGCCACCGATGGACGCCATCCTATGAAATGGTCGGCCATCATCAGCACACTGATCGGCTTGGCCATCGTCTTCGCTCTGGTGATCGTGAGCGGTGCGCGTGAAATCGGCCAGGCGGTCGTCGGCGCCGGATGGGGACTCGTTGCGGTGATCGCCCTGCACGTCCCCCAGATGGTCTGCTCCGGCCAAGCCTGGCGAGCCGTCGTCCCGTCGGCGGCGGTTCCGACGTCGACAGCCTTTCTCGGCCTGCGTTTGATTCGCGAAGCGGTCAACGCGCTATTGCCGGTCGCCCAAATCGGCGGCGAATTCGTCGGCGCCCGCCTGATGGCCCTGAACGGCGTTCCTCTGAGTGCCGCCGGGGCCAGCGTCACGGTAGACCTGACCTTGGAGATGCTGAGCCAAGCGATCTTCACCTTGCTGGGATTGGGGTTGCTGCTCATCGATCTCCAAGACATGCAGATCGTCCGCTGGGTTCTGCTCGGCTCCCTCGCCGCTCTGGGCGTCATCGCCATCTTTGTCCTGTCTCAGCGTTTCGGCCTCTTCGCCTTGCTGGAGCGCGGCCTCCTCCATTTGGCCGAACGGCAAAATTGGAAAGGCCTCAAGGACGTCGGCGGACTGCATCAGAACATCGTCGCCCTCTACAAATCGCCCCGCCGTCTGGCGCAAGGCACCGGCTTTCATTTCCTGTCCTGGCTGCTGGGCGGACTTGAGGTCTGGGCCGCGTTCCATGTCATCGGCGTTCCGGTCGGGCTGAAAGAAAGCTTGATCGTCGAAAGTTTGGGACAGGCGTTTCGCGCCTTGGGCTTTGCCGTCCCTGGCGCTTTGGGTATTCAGGAAGGGGGTATCGTCTTGATCTGCGCCCTTTTGG
>DATNIV010000219.1:0-2481 GCA_035604255.1 Telmatospirillum sp.
GCATTCAGCGAAATTACCGGTTACTCCCCTGAGGACGTGGTCGGTCGGAAAGCCAATCTGCTCAAATCGGGGCGCCATGACCGCGCCTTCTACCAAAATATGTGGGAAACCATTACCCGCACCGGAACATGGCAGGGCGAACTCTGGAACAAACGCAAGAATGGCGAGATCTATCCGGAGTGGTTGACCATCACCGCCGTCAAGACGGCCACGGGCGAGATCACCCATTACGTCGGCGCCTTTTCCGATATCACTCAACGCAAGGCGACGGAACTTGAGATCGAGCAACTCGCCTTCTACGACCCCCTCACCCGGCTCCCCAACCGAAGACTCCTGCGGGATCGGTTGAGTCAAGCCTTGGTGGCCGGTGCTCGCAGCAAGCAAAATGGAGCTTTGCTCTTCATCGACCTTGATCATTTCAAAGCCATCAACGACACCTTGGGGCATGACAAAGGCGATCTGCTGCTGCAACAGGCTGCCCAGAGACTGACTGCCTGCGTGCGCAAGAACGATACCGTCGCCCGTTTGGGCGGTGACGAATTCGTCGTGATGCTGGAGACGTTGAGCGAGAACCGTACCGAGGCGGCCACCCAGACCAGACTCGTTGGCGAGAAGATCCTGGCCGCCCTCAGCTCGACTTACCACCTCGGCTCTTACGAATGCGAAAGCGGCCCAAGCATCGGCGTCACCCTGTTCTGCGATTACGGCCAGAATATCGACGAAATCCTGAAACAGGCCGATCTCGCCATGTACCGCGCCAAGATGGCGGGGGGACGCGGCATTCGCTTCTTCGACCCGGAAATGCAAGCGGCGATCACCACGCGAACCGCGCTGGCCGCCGAACTGGACACAGGCATCCAGCAGCGGCAATTCCTCCTTTATTATCAGCCTCAGGTCGACCAATCGGGAATACTGACCGGCGCCGAAGCGCTTTTACGCTGGCAGCATCCGGACCATGGCTTGATGTTGCCCGATCGATTCATTCCCTTGGCCGAGGAAACCGGCCTCATTCTCCGATTGGGACGCTGGGTTTTGGAAACCGCCTGCGCGCAACTGGTCACCTGGAGCCGACAGACGGAAACCGCCCACCTCAGTCTGGCGGTCAATGTCAGCGCCAGCCAGTTCCATCAAGTCGATTTCGTCGAACAGGTCTTAGGCACGCTGGAACGCTCCGGCGCCGATCCGTGCAAACTGAAGTTGGAATTGACCGAAAGCATGTTGCTCGCCGACATCGACGACGCCTGCGCCAAGATGACGGAAATGAAAAAGCGCGGCTTGAGCTTCTCGCTCGACGATTTCGGCACCGGCTATTCGTCGCTGTCCTACCTGAAAAGTCTGCCTCTCAGCGAACTGAAAATCGACAGATCCTTCGTCGCCGACGTCCAGTCCGACCCCAATGCCGCCGCCATCGCCAAGACCATCGTCTTCCTGGCTCAGAGCCTGGGCCTTGCCGTGATCGCCGAAGGCGTGGAAACGGAACCGCAACGCGCCTTCCTCGACGACAGCGGCTGCCGGGACTTCCAGGGCTATCTGTTCAGCCGGCCGCTGCCTGTGGAAACCTTCGAAATGTTCCTCTCTCAAACAAGCCACCGTTTGATTTAACGCGACCGTTCCCTGGACAAGACGACCAACTCGGCGCTGTCGTCGAAAACCCCCTGCATTCCGCCACCTTCCGCCAAGATATCCAGGAAATGGTCGGCATCGTTGATACGAATCGTCGCCAAGATGTCCACGCCTTTCGCCGCCAGCACATCGGGAAACATCGGCGCGCTTGGCCCGACAATCACGACGCGAGCCTCCGGCTTGGCCAGCGCCAGCAGATCATCCATGCTGTCATTGACGATGGTGGAACCGGTCATCAACAGGACATCGGCTGTGGGAATCACCTCCGGCGCCAGATCAGCCGGCCGATAATAGATCAGTTCGTCGGGCAGGAATGGCTCCGTCGTCAGTTCGAGCACCGAAAAATTCGCCTGTTGCGCCTTGAGGGCGCGGATATAGGACACGAACGCCCCGACCATGACCAACGATTCCTCCGGTGCTAAGGCCGCCGCGCTCAAAGAGCTGACCCCGACCTCCAATCGCCAGCCTGGTGCCGGCCGCCGTCGCCAAACCGTATCGGCAAGCGCGTTGATCACCGCAACGCCGAGGGCCCGACAATGCTCGTGATCCTCCCAAAGATCGCTCAGAAATGCGGAAACGGGGCGCCCTTTGAGATGCCCGGCGAGATAAACCGATTTCGGCAAATGACCGCAACAATCCGACGTGATCGCCGGCCACGGTGGTGTATGGCAGGCGCCCGCGCTCCCATTATTCAATTTGACAGCGGTAAAGGCCTGACCGATCACGGCCCGCTCGACCTGCAAATTGCCCAGTTCCGCTCCGAGAAGCGATGACAAGGCGGCGACGGTTTCGGCGAGAATGCTGCCCCGCGGTTCAACCGACGTCGCCCCAATCTCGCTGAACCAACGATGGATCGCG
>DATNIV010000220.1:0-4999 GCA_035604255.1 Telmatospirillum sp.
GGCTGTAGCGCTGTGAGCCTCCCGCGAAAACCTGCGGATGACTGGTGGCGAAGGTCAGGGAATCGATGGCGATACGGCCGTCGGCGGTCAATGCCAGCTCGATTGACGGGTCTTCGATGGGCTTCGAGCCTAGCCCCAGATAGACGGCGTCGAAGGCGTCGACCAGCGAGCGGAAGCTCATGCCGCCTTCGCCGATCAGCGTATTCGTCTGCACCGTGATGCCGGTCGTTTTCAAGACCGCAAGATCGGTTTCGATTAATGTCGCCGGCAAAGGCGGGCGCTTCCAGTCATGGATTCGGTCGAAGACTCTGGCTTTGGCCTCGAAGACCGTGACTTCATGGCCTTTCGCGGCCAGATCGACGGCGGCGGTCAGGCCGCTGAGTCCCGCCCCAACGACGGCGATATGCTTTCGTCTTTGCGCCCGTTGCGCGCGCGGCAAGGCGCTCGCCTTATATCCGTGATCCACACAGGCCCGCTCGATGTCATTGATTCGAACCGAATCGCCAGCCTCAGACCGTTTGCAAACCAGTTCGCAAGGGTGGTCGCAGATCCGGCTGATGATGGACGGAAAGGGCAAGAACCGGGCGACGACGCCGAATCCGGCGGCAAAGTCACCTTTGCGCAGATGGTCCATCATGCCTCTGACATCGAGATGGATCGGGCAGCCCGCCGTGCAAGCCGGCGGCTGCTCCTCGATGCATTGCGCTTCATATTCTTGAACTCTTTGCCGCTCCATGGAAATCGGAGGCTCCTTAAAGTTACTTTGCCCTCGCCCGCTTAGCGGGAGAGGGAGGGGCCCGCGAAGCGGGAGGGTGAGGGGACGACGCGCTTGAGGCGGAGAAAGATTGTTACATCAAGCAGAGTTTTGTGGCGCGCCGACACGCGCCCCCTCACCCGATCGCTTCCGCTCCCACCCTCTCCCGCAAAGCGGGCGAGGGTTAAGTAAGGCCCTGGGGCGACCAAGAGCGGTTCACCCCAGGGTTTCTTTCCTTACGCCGAGACGGTCTCCTTTGCCTTCTTTGCGTCCATTGCCGCCTTGATGGCTTCCGGCAGGGCGGGAACTTTGAAGATGCGGACGCCGACAGCGTTGTAGATGGCGTTGAGAACCGCCGGATGGACGGCGGTCAACGGCGCTTCGCCACAACCAGCGGCTCCGAATGGACCCAGCGGACGCGGTGTTTCCTGATAGAGAATTTCGAACTCGTCAGGAATATCCAGCGGGTAGGGAATGCCGCAGGCCCTGAGCGAGGTATGCTTCTCGAGGTCGTCGAAGTCTTCGGTCAATGCGAAGCCGATACCTTGCGCGATACCGCCATAGATCTGTCCATCGACGGTCGCTTTGTTGATGATCGTACCGACGTCGACCGTTGTTACGAATTTGACGCAAGTCGCCTTGCCGGTTTCGACGTCGACCTCGACCTCCGGCATGAAGATTTCATACATATAGATCGGGAACGGCGAGCCCTGCGCGGTCTCGGGGCTGCAATCGGTGCAGGCCGCGGCCACCCATTTGCCGTCGTAGCGAAGAGGGATGTTCTCCGCCACCATTTCCTTGTAAGTGCGATAGGTGCCATCCGGCTTTTTCATGGCGTTGAGCAACATCTCGCAGGACACTTTGATGGCATTGCCGGTCATTACGTTCGATCGGCTGCCGCCCGACGGGCCGCTGTTGGGCAAGTTCGTGTCGTTCATGAGCAGAGCGATTTGCTCGGGCTTCAACTTGAGCGGACGCAAGGTTTCATGCGCGATGGTCTGTGTCGACAGATCAGACCCCTGACCATGATCCTGCCAGGAGTTCAGCACCGTCACGCCGGTCGGAGTCAATTCGACCGCCGCGGCCGAACTGTCGGGGCCGTCCAGTCCGCAGCCATAGATGCCAAGCGACAAACCGACACCGCGTTTGATCTTATCGGTGGACAGTTTCTTGCAGCGTTCCTTGGCTTCTTCCCAGTAGGGCTTGATCATATTGAGCAGGCCTTCGAGGCAGAAGACCTCGGGGACTTGTCCCGTGGGCGTGGTGGCGCCGGGCCGGTAGATATTGCGCATGCGAAGCTCGAGCGGGTCGATGCCCATCTTCTCGGCCAGCATGTCCATGGCGATTTCGCCGTTCAGGAAGGCTTGCGGCGATCCATATCCGCGGAACGCCGAACCCCAGGCATGGTTGGTGGCGACGGTGAAGCCTTTGGCCCGGATATTCTTGAGGTCGTAGCCGGCGCCCATGAATTGGGCCTGACGCAGGGTGACCAAGTCGCCGAATTCGGAATAGGGGCCATGATCCAGCCACCAGTCATATTCGAGCGCGATCAGCTTGCCGTCCTTGTCGGCGCCCCACTTGGCCGTGATATTGGCCGGGGACCGTTTGCCGGTGTAGGTGATGTTTTGATACTGGTCGTAGACCAGCGAGACGGGACGGCCGGTGGCCAGGCAAGCCGCGCCGAGAATGGCTTCCATGGTCGGGCTGAACTTGTAGCCGAAGGTGCCGCCGGTTCCGTTCTGGATGATGCGCAGCTTGTCGGGCTCGATGCCGAGGCCCGGGCAGATCATCGCGTGATGCAGATGCAAGCCGATGCTCTTCGACAAGATGGTCAGCACGCCCTGGTCGTCGATAAAGGCTTCGCCGCAATCCGGTTCGAGATGCAAATGCGGCTGGCGACTGCAATAGGTCTCCAGTTCGACCGTATAGGCCGCTTTTTCCATCAATGGCTTGGTGTCTTCGCCCTTGACGACGCCTTGCTCGTAGTAAGCGTTCGGTACGCCGGGGTGGATTTCCATGGCGTCGGGGGCCAGCGCGGCGAAACCGCTCATGTAAGCCGGAAGGATCTCGAGGTCGACCTTGACCTTGTCGGCGGCGGCGCGGGCATGCGCTTCGGTGTCGGCGCAGACGACGGCGATGGCATCGCCGAACTGGAACACCTTGTCCTTACAAAGGATCGGACGATCCCACCCGTCGCCCTTGTTGGTCGGGAAGGTGATCAGGCCGGTGATGGCGTTTTTGCCCTTGATGTCGTTCCAGGTGACGACTTTGACGACGCCCGGCATCTTTTCGGCTTCGGAGGTGTCGATGCCCTTGATGTTGGCATGCGAAACCTTGGCCTGAACCAGGGCCAGCCGCAGGGTGTCCGGCGGCATGTGCAAGGCGACATCGGCGCCGAAGTCCCATTGGCCGGTGACCTTGGCTTCGGCGGATGGACGATGATAATGCGAACCCAGGATGCTGCCGTTTTCCGCCGGTTGGAACAGCAGATCCTCTTTCTTCTTCTCGCCGCGCAACACGGCGGCGGCGTCCATCACCGCGTCCGTCAGCGGCTTGTAGCCGGTACAGCGGCAAAGGTTGCGGTTGCGGTGGAACCAGGTGCGAACTTCCTCGCGGGTCGGGCTCTGGTTCTTATCGAGAAGCACCTTGGCCGCCATCAAAAAGCCGGGCGTGCAGACGCCGCACTGGGCGCCGCCATGGGCCATCCACGCAACTTGCAACGGATGCAGGCTGTCGCCCGATTTCAGCCCCTCGATCGTCGTGATCTTGGCTGTCGGGGCCAGTTTGTTCAACGGCGTCAGGCAGGATTTGATCGGTTTATCGTCGACGATGACGGTGCAGGTGCCGCATTGTCCGGTGTCGCAGCACACCTTGCAGCCCGTCAGGAGTAACTGATTTCTGAGAACATCCGAAAGCATGGCCTTGGGATCGGCGACAACAAATCTGTCGGTCCCATTGATATTTAACTTTACTCTTTCCATTTTCCGCATCTCCCATAAATATTAAAGTGAGCTTGCTGTTTCCTATAGTTTACACTGCGGTCTTAATCGGTTCCTCGTCTGCTACAAGTTGAAGACGGCGCATGTGGGGAAGCGCCGCTTGAGCGTGCCGGCGGACGGCGATCATTTCCGCGACGACGGCGACAGCGATTTCTTCCGGGGTGGTGGCTCCGATGTCGAATCCGACGGGGGCATGCACCCGGTCGAACTTGGCTGCCGGAACGCCCGTTTTTTGAAGTTCCTTGCAAACCGTGATGACTTTGCGCTTCGAGCCGATCATGCCGATGTAGCGGGCCTTGGTGTCGGTGGCCCATTGCAGCACGCGCATGTCTTCGCGATGCCCTCGGGTGACGACCAGAATGAAGGAGGTGTCCGGCGGCTTGATCGTCTCCATCACCTTGTTCCAGTCCTCGGCGTAGACTTCTTTCGCCTCCGGGAAACGCTCCCGATTGGCGAAGGACGCCCGGTCGTCGATCACCACCACCTGGAAACCAGCCAGCAGCGCGACTTTATAGGTGTTCAGGCCGACATGCCCGGCGCCGAAAATGTAAAGCGTCGGATCCCCGAGGATGGGTTCCACGAAAACCTCCAATGTCCCGCCGCACACCAGGCCGGTATCGAAACTGGGATTTTTGTTCAGGCTGAATTCAAAAGTTTCCGGCTTTTCCCGCTCCATGACCTTACGGGCGCCGGTGATGACCTCCGCCTCCACACAGCCGCCGCCGATGGTGCCAACGACCGTGCCGTCATCGCGGACCAGCATCTTGGCGGAGGAGTAAGAGGGGATGGACCCCGTGGTCGTGATGATCGTGGCTAAGGCGCCTCTTCGACCTTCACGGCGCAGCTGAACCAATTCTTCATAAATGTCCATGCGATCCTCGTTTCTGCGAATAACGGATCAAATCGTTTCTTCTTTAGCCGCCTGTCCTGTTCATTCGGTTGTGGAGACTGGCGGGATGCATCGCCTGAGCGATCCCGACGGCGAAATGATGGCCGCGTGGTTTGTTGGCGACGCCGCCCAGAATGGCTTGTTCCAACGGTTCATCGGTGGGGCTCGATCGCACCAGAGAGCCGAGCTCGACGCCTTTCTCCTGGCCCAGACACAAGGTCATGGTTCCCGTGCAGGTCATGCGCAAACGGTTGCAATCGGCGCAGAAGCCATGGCTGAGAGGCGTGATGAAGCCCAGCGTTCCTCCGGTTTCGGCAACCGTGAAATAGCGTGCCGGGCCGTTTGTCGCGTGAATGC
>DATNIV010000221.1:0-3666 GCA_035604255.1 Telmatospirillum sp.
CGCCGCGCATGACCACGCTGGCGCACGATGATATTCTTTCGCATTTGGGCTCGGTTGGTCGTGCGTTGAAAGACGCGACCTTGCGTGTCGTCGATGCTGCGGGCGCGCCGGTTCCATCCGGCATCGTCGGCGAGGTCGTCTACCGGGGTCCCAACGTCATGATGGGTTATGCCGAGACTCGTCAGGACCTCGTTCGCGGCGATGACTTGGGCGGTGTGCTCCAGACCGGCGATCTCGGGTCTCTCGACAAGGAAGGCTTCCTCTTCCTGACTGGGCGCGCCAACCGCTTCGCCAAGATTGCCGGGCTCCGCATCAATCTGGACGAGGTCGAGTCCTTGGTTGCCGCCGGCGTGCGGGTGGCCGCGATCGAGAAGGATGGCCGCATCGTCCTTTTCGCCGAACGCTTGGAGAGCGCTGAGCGGCTTTCGCTTCGTCGCGCCCTGACACGGAAACTGCATATCACCGCGGGCAGCCTCGTCCTACAGCCGATCGACGTCCTCCCGATGACGGCCAAGGGCAAGGTCGATTATGCTCGCTTGACGGAGGCGGCATGACGTTTGACGATTTTATGCGTCTGCCCCCTTACAGTTTGGCGCAGCGGGAAAAGGAGAGGCTGCTTCTTCCGGCCTTGATCGACGTGACTGCGCATCATTGCACGCGCTGTCCGCCCTTCGCTCGCGTGGTGGCGGCGTCCGCTCCCGCCTATGCCGAGGCACGGCATCTGATCGATTTGCCCTTCTTGCCCGTGTCCCTGTTCAAGACACATGGTCTGCAAAGCGTCGGTTCGACCGATGTCATCAGTCTGTTGACCTCAAGCGGCACCAGTACCGGCGAAACGAGCCGCATCGCCGTCGATGCCGTCACCGCCGACCGGCAGGCTTCCGCTTTGACGTCGCTGGTCGGCCATGTTCTTGGGTCTCGGCGGCTGCCCATGCTGGTCGTCGACAGCAAGGCGGTGATAACGTCTCCGGCGCTGATGTCGGCCAGGGGCGCCGGCGTGCTGGGCATGATGCGCTTCGGGCGGCAGCCTTTTTTCGCCCTGGACGAGGACATGAAACCAGACGTCCGGGGGGTGCGCGCCTTCCTTGACCGCTTTGGACAGGCGCCGTTCTTCCTGTTCGGCTTCACTTTCGTCGTCTGGCGCTTTTTTCAACAGGTTCTGGACCAGGGTCTCGACCTGTCGAACGGCATTCTGCTGCATGGCGGCGGTTGGAAGCGCCTTCAACAGGAGGCCGTGGATAATGCCACGTTCAAGCGAGTGCTTCGGGAAAAGAGCGGCCTTTGTCGCGTCCATAACTTCTATGGGATGGTCGAGCAACTGGGCGGGATCTTCCTGGAAGGAGATGACGGGCTTTTGCACCCGCCGCTGTTCGGCGACATCATCATTCGTGACGTCGACACATTGCAGGAAGCTCCCCTGGGTCAACCGGGGTTGATCCAGGTTTTGAGCATCGTACCCTTGAGCTATCCCGGCCATTCCCTGCTGACCGAGGATATCGGCATGTTGCATCACGTCGATGGCGCGTCGTCTGGATGGCGCGGCAAGGCGTTTTCGGTGCTCGGGCGCGCGCCGCAGGTGACGCTCCGGGGATGCAGCGACGCCGTGGATTTCGGGGCCTTGGGCGATGGATGAGCGCATCGAAATCCTCTTGCCGACGCCTGCGGGTCCGGGGGCCTGGGAGGACCGTCTCGCCGCGCTTGGCGACGTCGATAGTCCGGAACCATTCGGCGCCGAAGTCGTGGCCTTTTGCCGGCGCCTGTCGGCCTTGCTGAGGAAAGACGAAGTGGCGCGCCGGTGGCCCGAGATTCAGGCGTTCGCCTTCTGGATAAGGCCCAATGCGGTGGATCGTCTTCGACGCCATCATCTGGCGCTGACGCCGGACGGCGCCGTCATGGCGGGGCGCGGCCTCATCTTCCATCTGCCGCCGCGCAATGTCGCGCTGCTGTTCGCTTATGGCTGGATCTTGGCGTTGCTGGCCGGCAATCGCAATGTCGTGCGGTTGCCGGCCCATCGCGCCAAGCAGGCCGACATCCTGTTGCGCCTGATCGGTCGCGCCTTGGACGAGACGCCCTTCTTGCGCCAAGGCCAGCTGTTTTTGTCTTACGGCCATGATGACGCGATCTCGGCTCATCTCTCTTCGCTTTGCGATATGCGGGTGATCTGGGGGGGCGACGAGACGATTCGGCATATGCGGGGGATCGCCCTGCCACCGCGGGCGTCGGAGCTCGCCTTTGCAGACCGCTTTTCCATGGCGGCGTTGAACCCCGAGGCGGTTCTCGCCCTGACGGACGACGGTTGTGCCGATCTGGCCCGCTCTCTGTTCAACGACGTCTTCTGGTTCGACCAGATGGCCTGTTCGTCTCCCCGGCTTTTTGTCTGGGTGGGGGAGGCGGGGCGCAGCTTTGCCGCGGGGCAGAAATTATATGCCGCGCTTGGCGCCGTCGCCGTGCGGAAAGGCTATGGCATCGATGCCGGAACCCTCAGCGCCAAGCTTACATACTGTTATCGTGCGGTTTTGGACGGACCGGTGACCAGGCTTCGCTTTTTCGGCGCTCCTCTCGCGGTGCTGTCTTTGGACCATTTCTTCGATTTTCGTCAAAATGTGTTCGGTGCCGGCACCCTGTTCGAGCTTAACCTGCCTGATTTGGCCGCGCTTGCCCGCTACAGTCATCCCAAAGACCAGACTTTGATCCATTTCGGTATTCCGGCGGACGCGCTTGCCCTCTTTGCCAGAACGCTCAACGGTCGGGGATTCGATCGCATGGTGCCGGTCGGGCAAGCCTTGGCGTTCGACATGGTTTGGGATGGACATGATCTGTTGGGCGCCTTTTCACGCCCCGTGTCTGTGATAAGCTCGCTGTAAGGAGGTCACGTCATGACCGACATGAAACCCAGGCTGCCGGACAACTGTCGCAAGGCGCCTTGGCGCGGCTTTCGGGGGCTTTTCGTTGTGGCGCTTTTGCAGGGCTTCGCTTTGCCGCAAGGCGCGATGGCGGCGGGGGCCACCGTCGATATCGGATGCCTCTATCCAATGACCGGTCGCGCCGCTCTCTATGGCAAGGACAGCGTTGCCGCGGCCGAAATGGCGGTTGCCGAAATCAACGAAAACGGTGGTGCGGCGGGGAAAATGTTGCACGTCGTCTTTGCCGACGATCAATCCAAGACGGCCTTCGCCACGCGTATCGCCAGGCGCTATATCGCGGACGACAAGGTCGATTTTCTCTGTGGTGGCGTGAGTTCGACGGTCGGTCTGGCGGTGAGCAAGGTCGCCTTCGACAACAAGAAAATCTTTATCGGCACCGATCACGCGTCGTCGCGCCTGATCATCGAGAATTTCCATCGCTACTATTTTCGGGTTTCGAACAGCGTCTATCAATCGATGGCCGCGGGCGCTCTCTATCTGGCCGATCTGCAAAAGAAAAAGGGGTGGAAGACGATCGCCTTCATCGGCCCGGACTACGAATATGGCCACGGCATGTGGGACGACCTTCGGGAAAAGCTGGATGATCTCAAGGTGCGCTATCAAGTGGTCGGCGAGTACTGGCCGAAGCTTTACGAACCGGATTTCACGCCCTATATCACCGCCATCCAGCAGGCCAAGCCCGACATCCTGATCAACGGCCATTGGGACGGCGATTGGATCGCTTTCGTGCGTCAGGCCAAGG
>DATNIV010000222.1:0-4953 GCA_035604255.1 Telmatospirillum sp.
TGATCGACGAGAGATGGCGCTTAGCCCAGGCCCGAATATCCGTCGCCGTCAGACACGCCCCCTCCTTGACGACGATGGCGACCAGAATGTCCTCTTCGCCCAGATCGGAGACAACGCCGATGGCTGCAGCTTGCGCCACATCCGGATGACCGCCGATAACGCGATCCAACTCGGCGCCCGAGATATTCTCGCCACGGCGCCGAATGATGTCCTTCTTGCGCGCCACGAAATAGTAATAGCCGTCGTGATCGCGGCGCACCAAATCGCCGGTAATGAACCAGTCGTCACGAAAAGCCGCCTGGGTCTGTGGGCGATCGCGAAAGTAGCCTTTCATAACGATTGGCGTGCGGACCAGCAGCTCTCCAACCTGCCCATCAGGCAGATCGATCCCTTCGTCGTCGACGACACGCAATTCGCTGAAGCGAACATGCGGATCCGGATGACCTGCCGGCAACCCCATGCTGCCGATTTTCCGCTCCCCGGCAAAGGGCAGGTTGCAGGCCCCCGGAATCTCGGTCATGCCATAGCCTTCGATGATATGGCGAACACCAAAATCGCGGGCAAAAACCTCGGCGATTTCCGCCGTCACCGGCGCGCCGTAAACCTTGGATAAACGATGGCCCGAAATATATTCGCTGCGCGGACGACGCGCCAGAATGGTTCCGATGGCGGCGATGATATTGACCTCGGTCGCGCCTGTGCGCACCACCAACGGCCAAAATCCGGACGCGCTGAACTTTGGCGCCAAGACCAGGGAAGCGCCGGCGGCGACCGCCCCTCCCAACGAATAGAACAAGGCATTGATATGAAAGAGCGGCAAAATGCACAGCAGTCGATCGTCCGACTGCAAATACATGCGCTCGACAAAGGCCTCGCCAGCCATGACGAAATTACCCTGGGAATGCATCACGCCCTTGGGAAAGCCGGTCGTCCCCGAAGTGTACATGATCAGGCAGATATCGTCGGCCGAGCCGTCGGGTGGAAGTGCCACGTCGGGCGCCGCTTTGACCAAAAGGGTGAAACAGGGCACGGACTCGTCAGGGATGCCGAAGCTCAGGAACCATGGCGACAGGTGACGTTCGTTCGCAGCCGTCCGGGCCACCGATAAACAGGCCGGCGCGCAAACAACCGAGGAAACCGCCGCGTGCTCAAGGATATAGCCAGCTTCGGCAGCTCCGAAATCCGGATTGACCGGCACCAAAATGGCCCCAATCCGCGCCAAGGCGAAAAATAGGACGACATAAGCGTCGCAATTGCCGGACATCACCGCCACCCGATCGCCTTTGCCCAATCCCTGCGCATGCAGCATGCGCGCAGTTTGTTCGACCGCCCTCTGGAATTGCCGCCAGTTGAGGGCGACATCATGGAACATCAGGAAGGGTCGTTCGGGGTGTTCTCCCAAACGACTCGTCAAAAATGTCCATAAGGTTCCACCGTGCGGAGGAAAGGACGACAGAGTTTCAAGCGGCAATCTCACCGGTTGAGAACGATCAGACATGGACCCACCGCATGTTCGATTATCGCACATAAGTTCGCATACCGTACAAAGCTAGGCAGCGCCTCCATAACCTGTCAAGCGGAGAAATCGATTATTTTTCGCTTGACCACCTTCGCCCCTGAGCCCTAACGTGATATGCAATATTCGAACATTAGTGCGATTATCGCCCATTTTAGCGATATGCTACATGGCTGTCGATGCTGTCACGGCAGCGGACCGAACCGATCGAAAGCGCCAAACAATGCGAAAACGCAGCCGGCGCTCGCCCCACTGGGAGGACTAGGAATGAAACGCATTTTGATTGGTCTCGCTGTCCTATTGGCGAGCGTTCTGCCGGCCAAGGCCGATACAGCTTTGAAAATCGGCCTTGTCGCACCGTTTTCCGGTCCGTTCGCCGACTATGGCAAACAGATGGACGCCGGCATCAAGGCCTATTTGCACCAGCATGGCGATAGCGTCGCCGGACGCAAAATCGAGGTGATCATCAAGGACACCACCGGCCCCTCGCCGGAGATTGCCAAACGTCTCGCCCAGGAGTTGGTGGTCCGGGATCAGGTGGACTTTCTTGCCGGTTTCGGCCTGACGCCAGAAGCCTTGGCCGTGGCCGACGTTGCCACTCAGGCCAAGAAGCCGATGATCGTCATGAACGCCGCGTCCTCGGTGGTGACCACCAAATCGCCCTACATCGTCCGCTTCTCGATGGCCCTTCCCCAGGTGGTCGCCCCTCTGGCCGGCTGGGCCGCCAAGAATGGCATCAAGAAGGTCTTCACCCTGGTTTCCGACTATGCCCCCGGTATCGATTCGGAGACCGCGTTCAAAAAAGCGTTGACCGAGGCCGGCGGCGAGGTCGTCGATCAGGTCCGCGTCCCGTTGCGCAATCCGGAATTCGCCCCCTACATCCAACGCATCAAGGACAGCCAACCGCAGGCGGTCTTCGTCTTCGTGCCGGCCGGAGAGCAGGGAATCGCCTTCATGAAAGGCTTCCAGGAACGCGGTCTGGCGGCAGTTGGCATCAAGGTGATCGCCACCGGCGACATCACCGACGACCATGTGCTCGATGTGATGGGTGAAGTCGCAGCCGGCATGATCACCAGTTTCCATTATTCGGCCGCCCATGATTCAGCCGAAAACAAGGCCTTCCTCAAGGCTTATGACGAAGCCAACGGTGGACAAGGCCGGGCCAATTTCATGGCCGTCGCCGCCTATGACGGCATCGGCGCCATCTGCCAAGTGGCGGAGAAACTGCATGGGCAGATCGACGGCGACAAAGCGATCGAGATTCTCAGGACGATGAAATTCGTCAGCCCGCGCGGTCCGATCGCCATCGACCCCGATACCCGCGACATTATCCAGACCGTCTATATTCGTCGGGTCGAGAAGATCGGCGATCACTATTTCAATATCGAATTCGATCAGTTCGCCAATATCAAGGATCCGGGAAAGTAGCCATGCTGGGAAGCTGTCTCGGAGTTCTGTTCGATGGCGTCGCTTACGGCAGCCTCCTGTTTTTGATCAGTGTCGGGTTGTCCGTCACCATGGGCCTGATGAATTTCGTCAATCTGGCCCATGGCGCCTTCGCCATGCTTGGCGGCTATCTTTGCGTGGCTCTGATGAGCCGCGTCGGCATGCCCTTCTTGTGGACCCTCCCCGTGGTCTTCCTGGCCGTCGCCGTCATCGGCGCGGCGCTGGAACGCACCCTCTATCGCCGCCTTTACAAGGCGAATCACCTCGATCAAGTGCTGTTCTCCATCGGACTGACCTTCATGGCCGTTGCCGCCGCCACCTATGTCTGGGGGCCCAATCAACAACCGGTCCGGCTTCCCGATTTCCTGCGCGGCCAGATGCACGTCGGCGGCGTCGATCTCGGCGTCTATCGCCTGTTTCTGGTCGGCCTGGTAATCCTGATCACCCTCTCGCTCCATCTGTTGATGACCAAAACACGCTTCGGAGCGCATATCCGCGCCTCTGTGGACAACCAAGCCGCCGCGGCGGGCCTGGGGATTCATGTCGACAAGGTCTTTGTCCTGACCTTTGCGCTGGGCACCGGATTGGCCGGCGTCGGCGGCGCGGTCGGCATCGACGTTCTGGGGCTCGATCCAACCTTCCCGATCAAATATATGGTCTATTTCCTGCTGGTGGTCGCCATCGGCGGCGCCGGCAGCATCAAGGGTTCGGTCCTGGCGGCGTTGGTCCTCGGCATCTTCGATGTGGCCGGCAAATATTATGTCCCGGAGATCGGGGCGTTCATCATCTATGGTCTGATGCTGGTGCTTCTGGTGTTTTTCCCCAGTGGCCTCTACGGAAAAAAAGCATGATGGCGAGGCCGATATCCGCGCCCGCCGGCCAACCGGCCGGCAAAGCCGTCGCGGCGCCATCCTCTCTGCCTGAGAGGTCGCTTCTGCCCGCCGATCGCTGGTCGGTCCGCGAAGTGGCCTTCTGGATCATTCCGCCCCTGTGCTATTTCGCCTTCCCCGGTTATCTGATGCTGGGCAGCCAGATTCTCATTGCCGGGCTTTTCGCGCTGTCCTTGGACCTGATCATGGGCTATGCCGGCATCGTCTCCCTGGGCCATGCCGCCTTTTTCGGAACAGGGGCCTACACCGCCGGATTGTTGGCCAGCCATGGCTGGAGCGAACCGCTGTCCGGTCTCCTGTTGGGAAGCGCCGCCGCCGCCGTCGTCAGCCTGCCGGTCAGTCTTTTGGTGGTTCGCGGTCAGGATCTCGGACGCCTGATCGTCACCTTGGGGATCGGCATGCTGTTCTTCGAGGCTGCCAACAAAGCGGCGATGATCACCGTCGGCGTCGATGGCTTGTCCGGCATGGAGGTCGGACGTTTGTTCGGCCTGTTCGCCTTCGATCTGGTTGGCCGAACCGCCTATCTCTACAGTTTTAGCGTGCTGTTCCTGCTCTTTCTCGCCTGTCGGCGGCTTGTGCATTCGCCGTTCGGCCTCTCCTTGCGCGGCATCAAGGAAAGCGGCAAGCGCATGGCCTCTTTGGGCGTCCCGGTGCAGCGCCGGCTGACCACCATTTTCATCATCTCGGCGGCCTTGGCCGGGGCCGCCGGGGCGCTTCTCGCCCAGACCACGCAGTTCGTCGGATTGGATTCGCTCAGTTTCTCACGGTCTGCCGAACTGTTGATCATGCTGGTGCTGGGCGGCACCGGCCGTCTTTACGGCGCGCTGATCGGCGCCACCCTGTTTCTCCTCGCCCAGGACGTGCTGGCCAGCCTTGACCCCGTCTATTGGCAGTTCTGGCTCGGTTTGATGCTGGTGGTGGTCGTGCTCTATGCCCGCGGCGGCGTTCTCGGCGGGTTCGAGCTCTTGGCCCTGCGCTTGCGGAGGGGCAGATGACGCCTGCCTTGCGGACCAAAGGTTTGTCGAAAAGCTGGGGCGGTTTCGTCGCCAACAGCCAGATCAGTCTTTCGCTGGAGACCGGAGCGCGGCATGCGTTGATCGG
>DATNIV010000223.1:0-7463 GCA_035604255.1 Telmatospirillum sp.
TCGACGCTGCCTGAGGTCATCACTCACCGGATGCGGCGCCACGCCGGCGAAAACCAACGGACTTCCGTAAAGAGGACCGCCGACGACCGTGGCGCCTAAAGTGTTCGCCACCTCGAGACAGTAGAGAAGATAGTCCGATCCCCGCCGGCGGACCTCCGCCTCATCGGCCGTCACCGATCGCTCTTTGTTGACGCGCGCCGTGACGATGGCGAACAGACCGGCGTCATCCAACGCCCGGCGCAAAAGCCGGCAATCCATCTCGCCGGGATCGGGAACCAGCAATTCGACGAAATCATATCCCGCCGCCTTCCAACGGGCGAACTGATCAAAATGTTCGACAGCGAAGGGGCGGCGATATTGCATGGAAATGATGCCGATCGCGTTCGTCATGCGCCTTACCCCTTCACGGCGCCCTGCGTCATTCCGGAGATCAGACGCCGTTGCACGAATAAGAAGAGAATCGTCACCGGCAGCGCCCCGATCACACCGGCCGCCGTCAGCAGTCCCCAGGCAATTTCATATTCACCGATCAAGGTCTGAATGGCGACGGTCAGAACGCGGACGGCTTGCCCCGCCAGCACCGACGCATAGAGATATTCGTTCCAGGAGGTGATGAAGATATAGATCCCGGTGGCGATGATGCCGGGAATCATGACCGGCAGAACCACCCGCACCATCGCGGAAATCGCCGTGCAACCGTCGACCTGCGCCGCCTCGTCGAGGCTTTTCGGCACCACGTCGAAATAGCTGATCATCATCCAGGTGGCGAAGGGAATGGCGAAGGTCGAATGCGCCAGAATCAAGCCGAGATGGGTATCGAGCAGATTCAAGTGCCGCATGATGATGAAAAGCGGAATGATCAGAAGCACGACGGGAAACATATTGATCAGAAGGAACAGCAGCATGAGCGGCCGCCGGCCGGTGAAGCGATAGCGGGAGAAGGAATAGGCCGCCGTGATGCTGACCGACAAACCGAGAAGAACCGCGCCGCAGGCCACGATGAAACTGTGGCCGAGGTTGGACACGAAGCCTGTCTTGGCAAACAGCCGCACATAGTTCTGAAGAGTCACCGGATTGGGGAGAATGGTGCGACCGGCGGCAAAGAGAGTCGATTCGTCTTTCAGCGAGGTCAGCAACATCCACAAATAGGGCGCGAGAGCGAACAAGACGATCAGGATCATCGGCACATGCACAAAGAGCAGCGATCGCAGCATTTTGGTTTGACGGGGGGTCATTTCATGTCCTTTCCGACGCGGCGCAGATAGACCATGATCAAAACCAGCAGCACCATGGAGAACGTCACCGCCAGTGCCGATCCATAACCGAAATCCATGCTGCTGTAGGTTCGCTTGAAGGCGTACAAGGGAAGGGTATGCGTGGCGTAACCAGGTCCGCCGCCGGTCATCACATAGATGACATCCATGGAATTGGCGACCCAGATGATCCGCAGCATGACGGCGGTCACCAACACGCTTTTCAAGCCCGGCAAGGTGATCTCAATGAACTTCTGCCAGGCGGTGGCGCCGTCGATCGACGCCGCTTCATAAAGATTGCCGGGAATGGTCTGCAATCCGGCCAGGATCATGATGGCGAAGAACGGAAAGCCCTGCCAGACGAGGGCGGCAATGATGGCGTATAGCGCGCTGTGGGGATCGGCCAGCCAGGGCATCGCGCTTTGCAGCATGCCGACGCGCATGAGCAGATCATTTAAGACGCCGACCTGGGGATGGTAAATCCACGACCACATCAGGCCGATCACCACGCTGGGCAAGGCCCACGGGATAAGGATCAGACTGCGCGCCACCGGCCGCCACCAGAATTTCTGATTGAGCAATAGAGCGGTGACGAAGCCCAGCAAAAGCTGCAACGGAATGGTTATACCGATCCACAACGCCGTCCGCCCCAGCGATTCCCAAAAGACCTGATCGTGAAAAATGGCAAAATAATTATCGAGGCCAATGAACGCGACATCCTTTGGCCGCCACAAAATGCTCCGATGCAAGCTTGTAATAACCGCTTCCAACATCGGGTAGAACACGACGACGAGCATCGCCAATATCGCAGGAGACAGTAATATATATGGCGTTCTTCGCACGTCCGAATGGGCAGACATCAGCACTCCTCCCCAGGATCAGGCAGCTCTTCGTTATTGGCCTGTCGACTTCGATTTGTCTGTAAAATCTGTAATATTTTGGTTTGACACCCGCCAGAGAACTGTTTCTGGCCATTCCCCGGTGCGCCTTGGAATGGTCGCGGCTGGCGGGTGTCGCCCCTTAGGGTTTAGCCCCTATTTGAAGAAATGGTTGTCCAATGTTTCCATCATCTGAGCCGGGGTGATTTCCCCATTCAGCGCGCGCTGCATATTGACCGGCCAGACCGTGTTGACGAAATCGGCCGACTGCGGAACCGCCGGCAACGGCTTAGCAAATGGCAGAGAAGCCTCGGTGGCCTTCACGAAACGCTCGGGGAAGTTCATCTTCACGCCGCCGCTCTTTGTCACCGTCATCTGACCGGTCGCCTGGACGAACTTCACGTTGTTGTCGGCTTCCGAGAGGAACGCCATCCATTTCCACGCGGCGTCTTTCACCTTTGAAGCCTTGAACAGAGCGGTCGATTCGTCGCCGAACGAGGTCCAACGGCCGCCGCCACAGGAGGGGACCGGCACTGCCGACACTTTATCCCCGAACGCGTCCACCATGGTCTTGGCCGACCCGATATGATGGAAGATCATCGCCGTACGTCCGGATTTGAAGGTACTGATGATTTCGTTGAAGCCGTCATTCGGGGCCGACGGCGGCACCACCTTATGCTTGCGGAAAAGATCGACATACCAGCCGTTGGCGGCGATGGCCTTCGCCGTTTTCAGGCCGCCGGGCTCGAAGGTGGACTGGGACAGCACGAACGGCCCCCAGTTGTCATAACCACCCTTGCCGCCGCGCAGACCAAAGCCGAATTGTTCCACGCCGGCATTGGCGCTCGCCGGCACGGTCAACTTCTTGGCGGCATCGAGAAACTCCTCGCAGGTCGCGGGAGGATTGAGCTTGGCCGCGGCGAAAAGGTCGGCCCGGTAATAGAGATAAACAACGACATATTGCAACGGCAGATAATATTGGTTGCCGTCGCTCGCCTTGGAGATATCGAGCAGGTTGGCCCCCAGATCCGCCTTGCCCGGCCAACTCGTCAGCCGCGGCCCGATCGGTTCCAGGGCATCCATTTCCAACAACTGCGGCTGCTGGGCGAGCTTGACCATGGCGACGTCGGGAGCCTTGCCGCCGACGAGGGAGGTGAACAACTTGTCGTAATAGTTATTCCACGGAAGATTTTCGGCATTGATCTTGATCCCGGCGTTCTTGCCTTCGAACGTTTTGACCAAGTCGTTCATAATGCTGACATTTTCTGGACTATCGAAGTGATACCAGAAATTGACCGTTTGATCCGCCCGGGCGGCGCCGCTCACCATGGCGGCCAAACCGCAAGACGCCAAGAGAGTCCTTGTGATTTTTCCAATCATTATATTTCCTCCCGCTTTTCCACTGTGCGCCAGGATATGCAGCGCCATCCGTGTTTATCGATAATAATATCGATAATTCGCCGTCAGTCAAGAAACCCTGCTGGGAATCACGCTCTGCACCGGCGGCGTCGGGCCGACAGACTGCATAACGGGGTACCCACGCCGCGATTTTCATTTTGCCAGAATACCGGAAAAAGGGCGATTTCAGGCATCAATCCTGCTTCGTTTCGCCTTATATCTCCATTGCCTGAGGGCCGCGCAGGAAACCTCATCCCTTGTCATCTGTGCGCCGCGAAGCGGCATCTGTGTTTAGATGTGTTCTTTTTAAATCTGAATTCGTTACCCTGGAAATGCCCCGCCGCGGGCACGGAGGTGTCTGGACAATCCTCCCAGAAAATGGAATGGTCAGGTGGCAAGGCCAATTGTTTTTATGGCCTTGCCAACAACAAGCCGCCCCCTTGGTGACGAAACCGGCCTCGACCGACGCTCGCCTCGGGAAAGGGTTTTTCGTTTCGTCCAATTTTCCGAAATCAGAAGGCACGCCATGCCGTTTCAGCCCGTTGGAAATTGTCGCCTCTATCAACATGTTGCGAATCAGATCGATGAATTGATTCGCAAGAAGGAATTTCCGGCGGGGCACCGCCTGCCGCCGGAACGTGACTTGGCGAAAATGCTCGAAGTCAGTCGCCCCATGGTTCGCGAGGCGATGGTCGCGCTGGAAATCGCCGGATTGATCGAGGTTCGCTCCGGGTCCGGGACCTATGTCAAAGAACCCGCCAAACAGCGACCGCCTTTGAGTGTTTTCAATCTCGGGGACATTGGCCCCAGCCCCTTTGACATCATCTCGGCGCGCATCCTGATCGAAGGCGAAATCGCCCATGCCGCAGCCCTCAAAGCGACCGAACAGGATGTGAACGAGATCGAGGCGCTTCTCGACAAAATGCATCTGCATAAGAGTCGAAACGAATCGCATTACGAGACGGATCGAAAATTTCACATTCGCATCGCCGCCGCCACCGGCAACATGGTGCTATCCTCCATCGTCGAAGGCTTGTGGGATCATCAATATGCGCTCGCCTTCAAAGTCCTGAGCCAGCGCACCCATCTTCTCGAGAACAGGGATGCGACTCTCAGCGACCACCTGCGCATCATCGACGCCCTGCGCCGGCACGATGCGGATGAGGCTCGCGATGCGGTTCGAGCCCATCTGTCACAGGTGGTCGACGTTCTGTTGCGGGAAGAAACGGATGCCGGTTCGTAATCAAGAGTCGCTCAGATCAATCAGGAATGGAGAGAATCATGGCTGAAACCGTCAGCGACTTGCCAACCCGCCAATTTGGCGCCACCGACATGCAGATCACCCGCGTCGGCTTCGGCGCCTGGGCGATCGGTGGTGGCGACTGGGCGGCCGGTTGGGGCGATCAGGACGACAACGACTCCGTCGCCGCCATCCGCCACGCCATCGATCGCGGCATCAACTGGATTGATACCGCCGCCGTCTACGGACTCGGCCGCTCGGAAGAGGTCGTCGGCAAAGCTCTTCGCCAGATTCCCGCCGGCCGGCAGCCTTATGTGTTCACCAAATGCGGTCTGATCTGGGACGAGACCAACCCGACCGCCATGCCGCGCCGCATCGGTCAAGCGGACAGCCTGCGACGCGAGGTCGAAAACTCCCTCAGGCGTCTCGGCGTCGAGCGGATCGACCTCTACCAGGTGCACTGGCCGGCCGAAGACGGAACGCCGATTGAAAGCTATTGGCAGACCCTCCTCGATCTCAAGCGGGAGGGAAAAGTCCGGGCGGTCGGCCTGTCCAACCACAATATCGCGCAATTGACCGCAGCCGAAGCGATCGGCCACGTCGATACCCTGCAACCTCCCTTTTCGGCGATCCGCCGCGGCGTCGGCGCCGCTGAGCTGCCCTGGTGCGCCGAGCATAACACCGGCGTGATCGTTTACAGCCCCATGCAATCGGGCCTGCTGACCGGCACCTTCAACACCCTGCGGGCGGCCAACCTTCCCAAAAACGATTGGCGCTCGCGCTCGCCGGAATTCACCGGCGAGGGGCTGTCGCGCAACCTCGCCCTGGCCGAAGCCTTGCGGCCGATCGCGGCGCGCCATGAGGTTTCGGTCGCCGCCATCGCCGTCGCCTGGACCTTGGGCTGGCGTGGTGTCACGGCGGCCATCGTCGGCGCCCGCAAACCGGCTCAGATCGATAACTGGCTTGGCGCCGCCAGCCTGGAATTGACCAAAGGCGATTTCGACGAAATCGCCGCGGCTCTCGTCCGAACCGGCGCCGGCAGCGGACCGGTGCATCCTTAACCCGTAGCGCGTCGTGCGATCACCATTTTGTAGAACTTGACGGACTCAACGACTATTTTTTCTAAATTCGGTAGATGAACCACAGAGACACAGAGAGCGCAGAGGAAAAGTAATGATTTTGTCGAATGGCGCTCCTCAGCTTTCGGGTAATCCTTTCTGTTTCCGCAACACTTCGAAAAAATGCTCTGCGATCTCTGTGTCTCTGCGGTGAAATAATCTTTTTGCCTTATCATCATTGCCGGACCTGATCCGGAAATCCCTCGGTCATCAGAGCATCCTTGTCTGGCGCACAAAGACAATCACGGGTCCGGCCCCTTGGGTGACGAGAAGCAAGGGCGATTCCGGCAGTGCGAAATTCTATCCTCGGTGGGGAGCTCGCACTGACGGGGCGATGATGAATGATTCGCCCCTTGAAGATTATCGATAATATTATCGATAAAAGTGTTTTCCTCCGAAGCCACTCGTAGCAGAATGGAGCGTCAATTGCTTTAAGGTGGCCTTCGGGCCGCCATTCGGAGGAGTTCATGTCACGACATCCCAAGCAGTGCGCTTTGGACACGACGATCGCGACCCTCGGTGCGCCGACGATTTCCTCTCCGCTGCCCGGCCGCTTCGTTTCCGATGACCATCACGTCACGATCCGCTTGAGTCCCGAAGATCTGGACGACATCAGCGAGGAAACCGACATCAATTTCCAATTGGCGGGACCGCAGGCCAACCTTTATTTCGAACCCACCAAGGCCAAGATCGCCATCGTCACCTGCGGCGGGCTCTGCCCCGGCCTCAACGACGTCATCCATGCGATCGTCATGGAGGCCCATCACAACTATCATGCGGCGACCACGGTGGGCGCCCGGTTTGGACTCCAAGGATTCATCTCCAAATTTGGCCATGAGATGATCGAATTGACGCCGGCCAGTGTGTCGGGCATCCATCAGTTGGGCGGCACCATTTTAGGAACGTCGCGTGGACCGCAACCCATCGATGAGGTTGTCGACACCCTCGAACGCCTCGGCATCAATATGCTTTTCGTCATCGGTGGCGACGGCACCATGAAGGCGGCCATGCGCATCACCGAGGAGGTGCAACGGCGCGGCATCGACATTGCCGTGATCGGCGTTCCCAAAACCATCGACAACGACATCAATCTGGTAACGTCGTCCTTTGGATTCGACACCGCCGTGGAGAAGGCCGGCGAAGCCATCCGCTGCGCCCACACCGAGGCGATCAGCGTTCCCAACGGGATCGGCATGGTCAAACTGATGGGCCGCGAATCCGGCTTTATCGCCGCGCAAGCCACCTTGGCGCTGAAAGAGGTCAATTGTGTCCTGATTCCGGAAGCGCCTTTCGCGCTTGAAGGGAAAAATGGCCTGCTGCCGTGGCTGGAACAACGTCTCGTCGATCATGGACATGCCGTGATCGTCGTCGCCGAAGGCGCCGGCCAGCATTTGCTCTCCCAGGCCAGCCAGACCGACGCCTCGGGAAATCCGGTGCTGGGCGACATCGCGGGCCTTTTGATCCGAGAAATCGGCCGCCATCTGAAGGAGCAAGGGCTATCCCATGCCTTCAAATATATCGATCCCAGCTATCTGATCCGCTCCGTGCCCGCCAACGCCAATGATCGGGTCTATTG
>DATNIV010000224.1:0-2527 GCA_035604255.1 Telmatospirillum sp.
AACCCCGAAGAGGTGGCAAACTCCCGGTGCAATGCCGTGCCGAGACCAATCAAGGTCAGATCCTCGGACGGCCGTGCCCAGGACCAAACCTCGGGCAGATGCAAAGGCATCGTGCTGACCGGAAAATAGGGCAGCGTCACGCTCACGCTGGTCACGCCGTCGCCCGACAGGCAAACGGCCGGCACCCGCTCCGCCAACAAGGCGAGCAGCCGATGGCGGTCGAACGATGTCTCCGGTGAGAAGAGCGCCGGTATCATCCCCGAACCGGCAAAAGCCATGTGAACCATGCAGCTTCAGGGATACCCATGTCGACACTTTCGGAAACTCGACATCCCAGCGCACTGGGAGAACGATCAGATTGGCGGGATCGAACAGCGACCGTCAGACATAGCCGCTCGGCTGATTGCGGTCAAGAACGACAACCAAACCGGCAAGCGTTGAAATGACGGTTATTCACCACGAAGACACGAAGGAAAAGAAGGAAAATCATAAGAATCAAGAGATTCCCTGACTGTGCCGGGCGGCACCTTCGTCGGATTCACATGTCACCTTCGTGGTCTTCGTGCCTTCGTGGTCAATCCTTTTCGCTTCGCGGCGCACAATGACGTCCGCCATCCGACGAAAAGGCCCGTCCCGTCAAAATCGCCTGGATTGTCTTCTCTCCCAGCGCGGCGGCCCGGACCCCCTGCAGGGCCGGAGCGATCTCCAGGGCCGGTGAATCGGTTCCGAACAGCAAGCGGTCCTCCCCCAGAACCTGCGCCGCCAGCGCCACGCCGCGCGCGCCGAAGGACGCCGTATCGACGACGATGCGGCGCAAGCGTCCGTCGGCCAAATGGGAGGGAAGCTCCATCCGCTTGGCGGTCATCGCGATGCGTTCGGCCAGCAGGGCAATGGTGCCCCCGAGATTGGCCAGATGAACGACGGCATTGGGATAGGGATCGAGAAAATCGGTGAATTCGAAGGTCACGACCGCCGCGGTCAGGGAGTCCTGAAAAGCGACGGCGCGACGGCGCACCATCTGCGCTTCATCGTCGACGATCGGCGTCGGGACGCTGCCCGGCAGCGGGCCGGGATGAATGAACAGATGGGCGCCAAGCCGATCCGCCATGGCGAAAATGGCGCTCATGCGCCGCGCCGCCGTTTTGTCGGCGAACGCATCGGCTGGCAAGATGGCGCCCAGCAATCCCTGCTCGGCGACCGCCCTTTCCAGGACGGCCGGCGCCGCGTCCAAATGCGCCAGCGGCAATATGGCCAAACCGGAGAACCGCCCCCCCTGCTCTCCGACAAGACGGGCCAGACCGGCATTGTTCGCCTCGACCAGTCCCAGTTCCAGATCGGCGGGCAGTCGGGCCAGGAAGTGCCCAAGAACCACGGCCAAGGACAGGACCTGGCGGGCGACGCCGGTCCGGTCCATCTCGGCCAATCGCAGGGAGAGGTCGAGATGCGCCTCTTTCAGCGGCTGGCGGAGGCCCGCTTCGCTGGCAAAGAAGCGCACGCCGTTTTCGCTGACCACCCGAGGCGCCTCGTGCCGCCGGGCCAGAAAGTCCACGATCTCCGGCGGCACCCAATGGGCATGCCAATCGACGATGTCCGTCATCGGGCGTTACTGCGGCGTCGGCTGAACCGGGCGCCAGGGACTGCTACAATTGGGCACGGACGGATAGTACCCTTGAGGATTGTCGCAATAATACCACATCGCGGCGGGGGGCGGCCCTTGGACGACCGGCGCCGGAGCCGGAATCACATAGGTCGGGGCGGGAGCCATATAAACCGGCGGCGGCGGCGCGTAATAGTAAGCGGGCGGACCGTAAGCGTAAGGGGGCGGACCATAATAGCCGCCATAAGCCGGTCCAGGCACACCGATGCCGACCGACACGATCGTACGAGCTATCGCCGGCGACGATATCAAGCAAACCGCCATCGGCAAGCCACCGGCGACCAATGCCACTGCGGCCAGCCTCCCAGCGAAACCACGCATTCCCTGCTCTCCTTCTGTCAAATCCTATCCCTTAAAGGATATCACATCCTGACGCGTTCTGGCGCATCGTTCCAGAAAAGCCGTCGGCAACGCCGGGAAACAGCAAGATTCCCGCCTGCTGGTGACGCCCATCACAGATCTGTCGATCAAGACGACGCTATGATGCTAACGTCAGATAAGAAAGGATGAGCAACGCTCGCATGAACGCCTTGGCCGCCACCACCGACGAGAGCTTAGCCATCGACCGCATCAACGCAGCCTTGCGCGGTCCGGCAACCGAGATTTTCCGGCAGGTGATCCCTGACTTGCGAGCCCGCACCCGACGCGACGCTTACGAACACATCATGAACAATCCAGGTTTGGCCGCCGCCTGTTTTCAGGAGTTCCGCGCCAAGCCGGAATTGTTTCAAAGTCTGATGGTTGGACCGGATTCGAGCCCGGTGACCCGTGACGACCAGACATTGTCTTGTGGCAAAACCCTCGCTCAAGTCATCACGCTGGTCGTCAGGGCCGTGGCCAAACGCTATTTTCGGGCCCGTTTGGGCTTTG
>DATNIV010000225.1:0-8829 GCA_035604255.1 Telmatospirillum sp.
GTGTCCGGTTTGGGCTCATGGCCGAAGGTGCCTCCGGTGAACCCGCCGTCGCCGCGACGATCCCGCCACGTCACGATCCAATGACCGATCCGCTCGGCTCCGGCGCGATAGTCCGCTCCGCCGACGGCGCGATCGAGGGCGAGAAGAGCCAGCATCGCCCAGGCCATATTTCCATTGTCGCTGCCGACCTGATAGCGGTCCTCGAACCACTGTTGCCGGCCGTTGTCCCACCAGCCTGAGAGTTTGATCGGGCCATCGCCGACTGGACCAGCCGCATAGCCATTGCGGAGGCGGCCATCATGCCAGAATCGGTCATGGGTCAGCGCGGCGAGGATGGCGTCGCCGATCGGTCGGGCTTTCTGTGCCTGCCCGCAGCCGACCAGGGCGATCGCCGCCGCGGCATTGTCATAAAGGAAGGCGGCGGCGTGCAGCGGCCCGTCCGTCACCGTTGGAAAACTGGCCAGGAAAACCGGTCCCGCCGGAGCGGCATCGATGAGTCCGGCGAGCGTGGCGCAGGCCGAAGGAGGTCCGGCTTTGCTCATGTCCGCTCCCGCTCCCATGGCCGGAGCAACCGGCAGCGTACTGACGAGGAGTCCGATGAGGGGCAGGTTTCGCAGACGATGTCGCGCTTTCGCCGCAACGTGGCGGATCGTCCCGTGAGCCGCGATCGTTCCGATGTTCTGGCGTTCCATATAAAAATCCGGCTCTGGCGCAAACCTGCATTGCTCCGCGCCAACGATGCGAGTCTGGTCGGGCACTGTCAATGCGGAAGGATGTCTTGTACAACTTACGGGCGTATTTTCGATTCTTCGATCGACGGGCTTACGCTACCATGTCGTCAGCTTTGAAGAGGCGCGTCGTTTCATGCGCACGGGTGCGTATGGTCAGAGGCAACGGGCGTGAGGTGGTGGCGTATGGCGGGGGAATCCCGATCTTGGGCAAAGGCGGTTTATCGGTGGGCGGCGGTTGGCTTCACCGTTCTGATGATCCTGTTGTCCTGGTTTATCGCGTGGCGCGAGGTGGGGGACCGCCGGATCGTCGTCGTGCTGGTCTCGTTTGTCACGGTTGCCGCCGTCGCCATCTGTGTTCTGACCCTGCGGTTGTCGCGGGAGTTGGCCGACCGTAAGCGCGATATCGACCACCGTGCGCTGGCCGAGTCCGTCCAAGTGCGCCTGAATCGCGCTTTGCGCTTGCTTAGCGCGTGCAATATGACGCTGGTGCGTGCCGATGACGAAAGCAGACTGCTTGACGAAATTTGCGAACTCATCGTCGACAAGGGCGGATATCGGATGGCATGGGTGGGCTTTGCCATGTCCACCGGCGACAAGACGGTGCGTCCGGTCAGTCAATCGGGGTTTGAAAGCGGTTATTTGACCTCATGCCGGATCAGTTGGGGCGATGACGACTACGGTCGAGGACCGACCGGCACGGCCATCCGTACGGGGGCCACCCAAGTCAATCAGAACGTTTTGACCAATCCCGTGATGGCGCCTTGGCGGGAGGCCGCGCTGCGACTCGGTTACAACGCCAGTATCGCCTTGCCGCTATCGGACGGCGGTTCGACCTTTGGGGCGCTGACTCTTTATTCTGTCAAGCCCGACGCCTTTAGTCCCGACGAAGTGGCCTTGCTGGAAGAGCTTGCCAGTGATCTGGCCTTTGGCGTCGTCACCATCCGGGGACGCCGGGAGCGAAGCGTCGCGGAAGAAAAGCTGGCCTTTCTCAGAGCGCACGATCCGCTGACCCATTTGCCCAATCGTCTGCTGGCGCGTGACCGGTTCGATCAGGCGGTCGTCGCCGCGAGACGTCAGCGGATGCGTCTCGCCGTCCTCTTTCTCGATATCGACCATTTCAAGGTCATCAATGACAGTTTGGGGGCGGATCTGGGGGATCTGCTGTTGATCCGGGCCGTTGAACGGCTGAATGTCTGTGTCCGCGACGGCGATACGATCAGCCGGAAGGGTGGCGACGAGTTTATCATCCAGTTGCCGGCGGTTGCCGACGTCACTGTGGTCGAAGGGATCGCCGACGGCATTCTCAGCGCTTTCGCCGAGCCTCTCGACGTCGGCGGTACACCCGTCACCATTTCATTCAGCATCGGCATCAGTTTGTCGCCGGATGATGGGGACGATTTCGACGGCATCGCGAAATGCGCCAATGCCGCCGCCCATGAAGCCAAGGAAAGCGGCCGTAACACCTATCGCTTTTTCACCGAGACGATGAATGTCGACGCGATGAAGAACATGCAGTTGCGTCAGCATATGCCGGGAGCGCTGAAAAATGGGGAATTCGTTCTCCATTACCAGCCGCAGATCGATATCGCCGGCGGCGGTGTCGTCGGCGTCGAAGCTCTGGTTCGATGGCAACGTCCAGGAGAAGACCTGATCCCGCCGGGCCAATTCATTGCCTTGGCGGAAGACAATGGCTTCATCATTCCGCTTGGCGAATGGGTCATGAACGAGGCTTGCCGGCAGGCTCACGCCTGGCGGGACGAAGGGATGCCGCCGTTGGTGATGGCGGTCAATCTCTCCGCAGTACAATTTCGGCGCGGCAATAGCCTGGACATGGTGGCCCAGGCGCTTGCCCGCTCCGCGTTGCCGGCCGACAGTTTGGAGTTGGAACTGACCGAATCCATTCTTCTGCAGGATACCCAGGCCGCGGTGGTGACGCTTCGCGCTCTGCGCGACATGGGGGTGAAACTGTCGATCGACGATTTCGGCACGGGCTATTCCAGCCTCGCCTATCTGAAACGGCTTCCCCTGGATAAACTGAAGATCGATCAGTCGTTTGTGCGAACCCTGGCCGAAGACTCCGAAAGCGCCGCCATCGTCAAGGCGATCATCGAAATGGGACATGCCATGCAGATCTCTGTCATCGCCGAAGGCGTGGAGACGGAGCGGCAGTTGGAGATCTTGCGAGGCTATGGGTGCGATCAGGCGCAGGGCTATTTGTTCAGCCGCCCGCTTCCGCCGGGTGGATTGGCTGCATTTTTGGACCGACGGATGCCGATTACTTTCAGAACGACGGCGATGGCCGACAAACCGATGCCGTAAGCGCAAACCAACCGCCAGTTTCCGAAGCGCCAGGCCAGCATGGCGCCGGCCGAACCGAGGGTGCCGCCGATGAACATGCCGGTCATGAACAGCGTGTTCATCCGGCTGCGCGCTTCGGGGCGGAGCGCATAGATGAGATGCTGATTGGAGACCATCGCGCTCTGCACGCCGAAATCGAGCAGGATGACCCCGACGATCAGTCCCGCCAGGCTGTCCCACAGGCCGAACAGTCCCCATGACGCGAGGGCCAGCACCGCGCCCAAGGCGGCGACCAAATGCGGGCCGCGCCGATCGGCGAGGCGTCCGGCGATCGGCGCGGCGAAGACTCCGACGGCGCCGATGACTCCGAACAGTCCGGCGGCGTCGGCGCCCAATCCGAAGGCCGGATCTTCCAGATGCAAGGCGAGAATGGTCCAGAATGTGGAGAATGAGGCGAAGATCGCGGCTTGCATCAACGTCGCCCCGCGTAGCAAGGGTTCTTCCCGCCAGAGATGCGCCAGCGAGAACAGCGTCGAGCCATAGCGAATTCCCGAACCCGCATGGATGCGGTCGCTGGGCAGGATGACGGCCATCCAAGCGGCCGTGCCCAACGCCATCGGCACGCCGATCCAGAACATCTCGCGCCATCCGAGATGCGTGGCGACAAAACCCGCCAATGTGCGGCTAAGCAGGATTCCGCACAAAAGCCCTCCCATGACGATGCCGATTTTGCCGCCCCGTTGTTCGGGCGCGGCGAGTGAGGCGACGAGAGGAACAATATGTTGGGCGACCGTCGCGCCAGCGCCGACGAGCAGCGAGGCGGCGACGAGGATACCGGCCGTCGGCGCGCTTGCCGCCACGATCAAGGCGGCCGCGAGGAGGATGAATTGGGCGACGATCAACCGCCGCCGATCCATGATGTCGCCAAGCGGAACCAGCATGAAAAGTCCCAAGGCATAGCCGAGTTGGGTGGCTGTCGGGACCAGCCCGATGGTGGCCGATCCCCCGAAATCCCGCCCGAGAACCCCCAGCATGGGTTGGTTGTAATAGATATTGGCGACGGCGATGCCGCAGGCGATCGCCATGGCGAAAGTGTTTCCTTGCGTGAGGAAAACGGCTTTAGGGGCGGTCGGCGCGGGGTGTCGAGGACTCATCGGTTTGTTCTTTCGCGAGGGGAGCGGTGACTCCGATATAAAATAGGTTCACATTCAGATATGTTGTAGTGCCTAAATTTGAACGATCAGTATATCGAAAGACGTTATAATGGATACCGAAGCCGTGGCGATTCTCGTGGGGGCCGCAACCGCGGGAAGCCTTGCTGCCGCCGCGCGGCGGCTTGGAATCACGCCGATGAACGCGTCGCGTCGGTTGGCGGCGTTGGAACGGGACCTCGGGGTACGGCTCCTGCATCGCACAACGCGCTCCGTGTCGCTCACCCCGGAAGGCGAAGCTTTTTTGCCCTTCGCGCAAGCGCTGGTGGAGAGCGATGCCGCCGGTCGGGCCACCTTGCGCTCCTCGGCGGCCGGCGTGTCCGGATTATTGCGCGTGACCGCGCCCATCGCTTTTGGCCGCAAAATCCTGGCACCGCTGGTGCCCGCGATGTTGCGCGCGCACCCCGAGCTTCGTATCGATCTCGAGATGAATGACGCTGTCGTCGATATCGTCTCCACGGGTGTCGATGTGGCCATTCGCGTCGCCCCCCTTCGCGACAGCGGTTTGATCGCGCGCCGACTGGCCGGCAGTCCGCGCGTGCTCTGCGCGGCCCCACGCTATCTCGCCGATCATGGCGCGCCGGTCTCCGTCGACGATCTTGGCGATCACGAGTGCCTGACGCTCACCGGCGTCACGCATTGGGCGTTCGATGTGGGTGGGCGCGAACGCAAGGTGCGGGTCAATGGCCGCTTCACGGCAAGCAGTATCGAAGGTTTGTATCAGGCCTGTCTGAGCGGTGCCGGGATTGCGCTTGTAGCTCTGTGGAATGTTCGGGATGATTTGCGCAACGGCTCTCTGGTGGAGATTCCGCTCGATGCGGGAATGCCCGGAGAACGGTCGATATGGGCCGTCTATCCGACGGCCCGCTTTGTCCTGCCCAAGCTCCGGATGTTCGTCTCCGAACTCGAAGCGGAGCTTGCCCGCTTTTGATGCTGTGGCGGAGCTGGGCATCTTGAAGGGGGCTTTCGATCGTTCTATCTCTTATGCATCGACCCCTTCTTCTCCGAGCTTCGTTCCGTTGGCTGCCGTGGTCGAATCGGCCGGATAACCGCCGTTTTCCGGTTATCATGCGGAACGCTTGGTGGTTCAGTTCGGGGATGTGTCGCGGAGGGCCAAGGGGCCAGCCGGACAAGATGGCGAAGAGGAGATGACAATGTCTCAGCTTCCTGCCGAACGTGACATGCCCGTGAAGACCGGTGCGCCGCCGCCGGAATGGAAACCGGACATGGGTAAAACACCCGAAAAGCGGATGCCGGATCCCGACCGGGACATGGAGCGCTATCTGCCGGTCGAAGATGACGAGATGCCGGCGTAAGCTCACTTAAGCGCCGTCATTGCGAGGAGCGGAGCGACGCGGCAATCCAGAGTGCCAGGCGGCCCTGGACTGCTTCGCTCTCGCGCGCAGTGACGGCATTTTTGTCATCCAGGGCGGACCGTGCCGCTGTCCATCTGCGCCGCGATCCGGTCGAGAAGCGCCAACATGTCCTGCGGTCGTCTGGGCAAGGGCGCATTAGCGCCCAACAGGCCGAGCGATTTCGTCTTCAGACCCATTTCCAGCAAAAAGGGGGCCCTGAGCTGCGCCTTGGCGAGAAGATTGCTATCCGCCAGGATGTCCGGCGCGGGGCCTTGCGCCAACACGCGTCCATTATCGAATAGCGCCACATCGTCGGCGAACGCATAGGCCAAGTCGACATCATGGGTGCTGAAGACCAAAGTGGTCCCACCCTGGTTCAGCCGTTCCAGCACCGCCAGCAGATGCCGGGTTCCCAGATGATCGAGGCCGGCCGTCGGTTCGTCGAGCAGCAGGATGTCCGGCGCCATCGCCACCGCACCGGCCAGAGCGACCCGTTTTTTCTGGCCGAAGGACAACATATGCGTTGGCCGTTCGCCCAAGTCCGTGAGGTCGAGCGCCGCCAGGGCGTCCTCGACGCGGATGCGGGCGGTGGCGTCGTCGAGTCCGAGATTGAGGGGGCCGAAGGAGACATCTTCGGCGACGGACGCGGCGAACAACTGATCGTCGGCGTCCTGCAACACCAGGCCGACCTGGCGTCGCCACGCCGAAAGCGCGGCCCGGCCATATCCCGTCTGTCGCCCCTCCAGCAGGACGTGGCCGGACGTTGGGCGCAGGGTTCCGTTCAGATGCAGCAGGAGCGTGGTCTTGCCCGCGCCGTTCGGGCCGAGAATAGCCAGACGGCGGCCCTTTGCCACCGCAAGATCGAGATTTGAGAGGGCGGCGACGCCTCCCGGATAGGCGTAGGTCAGATCGCGGGCTTCCAAAACGATCGTTGTCATAGCAGGAGTCCCAGTGCGGCGGTTCCTGCTTCGAGCAGCAGGATGGCGGCGAGGCCGGTCGGCGACAGGACACGTCGTCGCGACAGAACGCGCATGTCGCCGTTCCAGCCGCGTGCCGACAAACCGACCTCAAGGCGCCGGGCCCGGTCAAGCGCCCGCGGCAACAGATTGGCGATCAACAGTCCCAGCGAGGAGAGACGCCGTTTCATGCCGATATGACCGAGACGCGCGGCCTGGGCGTTGTTCATGGCGGCCGCCGTTTCCGCCAACAGGAACAGGAAGCGGTAGGTCAGCAAGGTGATCTCGGTAATTTCGGCGGGCAGGCCAAGGCGGCGCAAGCCGGCGATCAAATCGCTGGCGGGCGTGGTCAAGGCCAGGAACAGCAGGCAGGTGAGCCCCGCTTCCGAGCGCGCCGCCAATCGGGCTGCGGCATTGAGGCCGTCGGGCGCCAGGGAGAGCCCGCCGGCGTCGATTTGCAGCAACAAGGACAGCGTTCCGGCCAAAAGAAATCCCGTCGGTCCCGCCGCGCACGCCAGCCAGACCCGCACCGGCGCCCTTGCCCCCACCAAGGTGGCCAGAGTCATGATCACCGCCACCACGATGGCCACCGGAAAGGGGGGCAGCGTGATATCGAGCAGCAACATGCCCAGGGCCAAAAGAGTCTTTTCGGTCAAAGAGCGAAAGCGCCAGCGGTTGAGATGGGCGACCCTATCGACGGGCGACATCGCCACGCTGCGAGGAGTGGCGCCGGCCGATCATATAACCGAGGAACCCCGCGCCCAAGGCGGCCTGCAAGGCGAACAGCAGGCTTTCCACCTCGTCGCTGGGCGGTTTCCACAAGGGCTGGAACCACGGCTGGTAGCCGGGTCGGCTGGCCAGGATGGCGTCGGTGCCCTGATCGTCCGAGCCCTTGAAGTCTCCCCCCAATCCGGGCAGCACCAGCGGGGCGGCGACGATGGCGACGGTGGCGGCGATCAACCACCAGGACCGGTTGATGGCCATCATTTGACCTCCCCGGACAACACGCGGATCTCGTCGGCCTTGCCGGCGCGACCGGACAGCGCGTTCATCACCACCACGGTCAACAAACCTTCGGCGATCGACAGGGGAATTTGGGTGATGGCGTAGATGCCGCCGAATTTCAGCACGGCGCCCAGGAAGCCCGAAGCCGGGTCGGGATAGGCCAGGGCGAGTTGCACCGAGGTGGTGGCATAGGTGGACAAGTCGCCCAAGGCGGCGCCCAGGAACACCGCAACGGCGATCGAGGCTCCCAGCTTGCCGGCCACGCGCCAGACCGCCCAACTGACCCAAGGCCCGACGATGGCCATGGAGAACACATTGGCGCCCAGTGTCGTCAAGCCGCCATGCGCCAGAAGCAGCGCCTGAAAAAGCAGGACGATGGTCCCCAGGACCGCCATGACCGCCGGGCCGAACACCACGGCGCCAAGACCGGTGCCGGTGGGGTGCGAGCAGGATCCGGTCACGGATGGCATCTTCAGCGCCGACAGCACGAAGGTGAAGGCGCCGGCGGCGGCCAGCGTCATCTTGGCCTGTGGCCGCTCGGTCACGATGCGCTTCAGTCGAATGGCCCCGGCCACCACGAACGGCGCGGAAACGGCAAACCATCCCGCCGCATGCGCAGCCGGCAAATACCCTTCCATGATATGCATTTCAGTCCACCTTTGACCCAACAAGCGGCACGACCTCATCTTGCCAGGGGCACCCCGCCCGGGACAGCGTCGCGCACGCAACAGTGATGGCAGGTCTCCTGGCTCGCGGGTCGTCAGTCTCGGCTAGCCTTCCCAACCTTATCAAGCGGCCCCCCGGTGGACGTCGGGGCCACGGTCAGTGGCGATCTTCAATGCCGGAACCTACCCGCTTACAGTTGCGGGGGCAGCCACGGGGTCGGCGCTCTTTTCGAGAGCCTCACCGTGTTCCCTTTTCACCTCGAACGCCGACGCGGCATTTTGAGGAACCATCGATGCGAAGTCTATCCACCGCCGGGGACGAGGGTCAAGCCCGTCGACCCAATATGTCTTCGCAAATTTTCCATTCATGACGCGATTTGTCCGCGACCTGACAGACATGGCCATCAACCACAATCATAATGTGCCTATTCGCCGCGATCCGTCGTCCTTTCGTGACCGAAGGGACACGAAGGGGCGCGGCAAGCAGACGGATCGGGCCCAGGTCGACAACACCCATTTGCGGAAGAAATTGTTCGTCAAATGGGTGTCCTGCCGGGGTCCTGACCTTGCGCAAGGCAACGATGAAAACCTGAATTAAGGGTGTGAGT
>DATNIV010000226.1:0-4029 GCA_035604255.1 Telmatospirillum sp.
CCTCGCCTTCGTCGGCGACGTGTTGTTCGCCGGTTCGATCGGCCGCACCGACTTCCCGCGGGGCGACCTCGACACCTTGATCCACTCGATCACCACCAAACTTTGGCCATGCGGCGACGATGTCACCTTCATTCCCGGCCACGGCCCCGCCTCGACCTTCGGGCGCGAGCGTCAGACGAACCCTTACGTGGCTGACATCGCACTCAAGGACATGCGTTAACCTGTCTTTCCCAGCGGTTCTCTTATGAAGAAAGTTGCATTCCTCTCCCCTTGGGGGAGAGGTAAGGTGAGGTCTTGACCTTCGGTAGTCGAGGTAGAATGCTGGCAAGCAGGGCTCCTCGATAACGAAAAGAGACGTCTCCCTCCCCCCTCTTCCACGAAGCAAGAGGGAGGATAACGCCATACATGACGAGATAACGCACCAAAATGTCGAAAGTTTCCCGCGCATTGGTGGCGCTTTCCAGTGTCATCGTCTTCTGTTTGGCTCTGTGGATCCTGCATCAGGCCCTGCACCAGTTCACTTTGACCGATGTGCAGCGGGCGTTGCACCGCACGCCATGGCCCGCCATCATCGCGGCCATTGTCGTCAGTTTCGCGTCTTATTGGGTGCTGACCGGCTTTGACAGTTTGGCCGCCCGCTATGTCGGGGTTACTTTGCCCTATCGCCGGATCGCCTTGGCATCGTTTGTCGCCCAAGCGATCAGTCATAGCACCGGCTTCGCCGCCCTGACCGGCAGTTCGATCCGCTACCGTCTGTATTCGAGCGCCGGCATTTCCGGCAGCGACGTGGGCCGAATCGTCGCATTCTGCGCCTTCACCTTCGGTTTGGGCGCCGCCGTGGTGGTGACCATGGCCATGCTGTTCGAACCCCGCCCCGTCGGCATCGCCATCGCGTTGCCGGCAGCGATGGTTCGCCCGATCGGGTTCGCCTTGTTGGCCGGCTTGCTGGTCTATGTGGGCGCAACCTTCGGAGGCCAGCGGTCCCTCACACTGGGGAAATGGCGGGTCACCCTTCCATCCTGGCGGATGACCGCCGCGCAAACCCTACTCGCCGTCATCGACTTAGGCCTGGCCGCCGCCGCCCTCCATCTGCTCCTCCCCCCGGTCGGCGCACCGTCTTTCCTGGCCTTTCTTGGCCTTTATGCGGTGGCGATCTTCGCCGGCGTGATCAGCCACGTCCCGGGGGGATTGGGTGTTTTCGAGGGATTGATGGTGCTGATGCTGCCGCAATTGCCCGCCACCCAGGTCCTGGGGTCCTTGGTCCTTTACCGGCTGCTCTACAATCTTCTCCCCCTGTTGATCGCCGCCCTCATCCTGGGCGGAATCGAAGCATTTCAACGTGGTCGCGCCTTTAGCGCAACCGCGCGCTGGTATGGCGGCACCATCGAAACCCTGGCGCCCGCCTTGTTCGCCGCCATGGCCCTGTTGGGCGGCGCCGTGCTTCTGTGGTCGGGCGCCACCCCGGCGGTACCGGTTCGCTTGGCGACATTGGAAAACTTTCTTCCGCTGCCGGTGGTCGAAATATCCCATCTGCTGGGCAGCGTGGCCGGCGTCTGGCTGCTTTTGTTGGCCCGTGGACTTTACCGGCGCCTGGACGGCGCCTATTGGCTGGCTTGTGGGCTCTATGCCGCCGGCATCGTCTTCTCACTGCTGAAAGGCTTCGATTGGGAAGAAGCCGGACTTCTCGCCATATTTTTCGGAGTCCTGGTCCCGGCGCGACACGCCTTCTATCGCAAGGCATCGCTCATCCAGCAACGCTTCACATTCACCTGGGCCGCGGCCGTGCTCACCATCGTCGGCGCCAGCGTCTGGCTTGCCGACTTCGCCTTCAAGCATCACGGCTACTCTCACCAGATGTGGTGGCATTTCGCCTTCGTCTCCGAGGCGCCCCGCGCTCTGCGGGCGTCCGTGGTGGTCGCCGCCTTGGCCGTGGCCTTTATGCTGGCCCGTCTCCTGGCGCCTGGCCGGACACAGCCGGGGCAACCCGACGCCGAGCAACGTCTCTGCGCCCAGGCGATTGCCCAAGCCTCTCCATCCGCCGAAACGCAGATCGCCCTGTTGGGCGACAAGAGTTTTCTCTTCAACCCCGAGCGGACGGCGTTCCTGATGTATGCCATTTCGGGGCGCAGTTGGGTGGCCCTTGGCGATCCGGTGGGACCAGCGGAGGCATGGCCGGATCTGATCTGGCAATTCCGCGAAATGGTCGATCGGGTCGCCGGCTGGCCGGTCTTTTATCAAGTCTCCGGCGAGGCCTTACCCTTCTATCTCGATCTCGGCCTGTCATTCGTCAAATTGGGCGAGGAAGCCCGCGTGAAACTGGACGGCTTTTCCCTGCAAGGCCCGACCCGAAGCGAACTGAGATACGCCCACAAGCGAGCCCAAAAGGACGGCGCCAGCTTCGAAGTGATCACCGCAGACGCCGTGCCGGCTCTCCTTCCCGAATTGCGGGAGGTCTCGGACGAATGGCTGGCGAGCCGCCACACAAAAGAGAAAGGCTTCTCGCTCGGCCGTTTCGATGCCGACTATCTGCAGCATTTCCCGATGGCCCTGGTCCGTCGCGACGGCCGCATCGTCGCTTTCGCCAATCTGTGGCAATCGGGCGAACAGGAGGAAATCGCCGTCGACCTGATGCGGCAGCGACAGGACAGCGGTTATGGCGTGATGGACTATCTTTTCATCGAAACCATGCTGTGGAGCCAGTCACAAGGCTATCGCTGGTTCAGTTTCGGCGTGGCGCCGCTTTCCGGCATGCGCGACAACGCGCTGGCGCCTTTGTGGAACAGAGTCGGCGCCTTCCTCTATCGGCACGGAGAAGACCTCTATAACTTCCAAGGGCTTCGACGCTATAAGGAAAAATTCCTGCCGCAATGGCAGCCGCGTTTCATGGCCTCGCCCGGAGGCATGGCGTTGCCCCGCGTGGCCGCCGACGTCGCCGCCTTGATTTCCGGCGGTGTGAAAGGGCTGGTGATGAAATGAACCGTGCCTGGCAAAGCCCCGTCAAGACTGTCCGTCGGAGCGTCCTCGCGTTGGCTGTTTGCATTTTGCCGCTGGCCGCTTCGGCCCAAACGGCCGCCCGGCCCTCCCTGCCGAAAGGCACCCTGGTCGAATATCAGACCGGAGACCACGGCAATCGCGATCTCGCCGTTATTCTTTCCGGCGACGGCGGTTGGGCCGATCTCGACCGTCAATTGGGGACGCTGCTGGCGGGCCGCGGCATCAGCGTCGTCGGTTTCGACTGCATGAAATATTTCTGGGACACGCGAAGTCCGGACGAGACGGCGCGCGACGTCAACACCGCGATCGCCAGCTATTTGAAGGACTGGGATAAAGACCGGGTGATCCTGATCGGCTTTTCCTTCGGAGCCGCCGTGTTGCCGTTCGTCTTATCGCGCATGCCGGAAACGCTGAAGCCGAAACTCGCCGTGGCCGCCATGCTGGGCAGCAACACTTACGCCAATTGGGAAATACACTGGGGCGACTGGCTCCATGACCAACCGCATCAGAGCGCACGGCCGGTAGCGCCGGAATTGGCCAAGCTGACCGATATCCGGCTTCTTTGCATCTATGGCGCCGAGGAAGCCAAAAACTCGGTCTGCCCCGGCCTTGCCAAAGCCGGAACCGAGATCCTGGAACTTCCGGGAGATCACCACTTCGACGGCAATTACAACAATTTGGCCGACCAGATCCTGCGCCGCGCGGCGCAATGAAACTTACGGCCCGTCGTCAGTTGTCTGTAGAGACCGATTTACCGGCCTTTATTAGCGTCATCCCCGCCTGCGCGGGGATGACAAAAAAGTTGCGAAAAAATCGTAACTGACGACAGGCCCTAAACAGACAATCTCAAACGTCCGTGCTGTCGTCAAAACCACCGTCGAAGCCGCTGCTCGAATCGTCGTAGGAGGCCGGATCATAAGAGGCATCCTGCGTGTTGTAATCGGCATTGGCGACGTCACGGCCACCGGTTTGGTCGCCGTAGTAGTTGTTGGTGGTCACATTCTCGACGATTTCCGTGGGACCGCCGCCGCCCCA
>DATNIV010000227.1:0-3811 GCA_035604255.1 Telmatospirillum sp.
CGCGGCCCTGTCGGCGGGAGAGCAGCAGCATCTGAAGGATGTTGCTGCGCTTTATCGCGAGAAGGGCGGCGAGATCAGGATCTTTGGCCGCTCGGCCAGTCCCCGTCTGGAGATGGACGCCAAGGCCAATCAGGCGGCCAATCGTCAGTTGGCTGGCGGTCGTGCCGCTTCGATCGCCCGCGAGTTGGTCAAGTTGGGCGTTCCGGCACGTAAGATTTTTGCCGGTGCGGCTGCCGCCTCCGCCTCAGCCTCCGCCTCCGCCGTCAATGGCGAGACGACCGAGATCTATATCGACTATTGAGTCTCGGCGGGCTAAAGATCATCTAAGTGGCGTCGCCCATCTCGTCGTCGAGCGGCGTCGGTGTTTCGTCTTCTCAATGTTGGAACGCGCGGTGGATTGGCGATCGTCGACGGGAGCGGCAGCCGGACCCCACCCATTCGTGCCATTAGGTGTTTGCGACCATGGAAAGCGATTTTTACCGTTTGAAGCGGCTTCCACCCTATGTCTTCGCCGAAGTGAATGCGATGAAGGCGCGCGCGCGCGCCGCCGCCGAGGACATTATCGATCTCGGTATGGGCAACCCCGACCAGCCTACTCCAGCGCATATTGTCGATAAACTGGTCGAAGCCGCACGCAATCCCAGGGCGCATCGTTATTCCATGTCGCGCGGCATTCCCGGTTTGCGCAAAGCGCTTGCCGGTTATTATCAGCGTCGCTTCAACGTCGATCTTGATCCCGAGAGCGAAGCGATCGTCACCTTGGGGTCGAAGGAAGGTCTGGCCAATCTCGCATCGGCCATCACCAGTCCGGGCGATATCCTGCTGGTGCCCAATCCCAGCTATCCGATCCATCCTTACGGCTTCATCATCGCCGGCGGTTCCGTTCGGCATATTCCGGTGTTGCCCGATGCCGATCTGCTGACGGCGCTGGAGCGTGCGGTCAAGCACTCGGTGCCGAAGCCGGTGGCCCTGGTGCTGAATTATCCCTCCAATCCGACGGCGCTGGTCGCCGATCTCGATTTCTATGGGCAGGTCGTCGATTTCTGCCGCTTCCACGGCATCTATATTTTGTCGGATCTGGCCTACGCCGAGATCTATTTCGACATCGATCCGCCGCCCTCGATTCTCCAGATTCCGGGGGCCAAGGACGTCGCCATTGAATTCACCTCGATGTCGAAGACTTACAATATGCCGGGCTGGCGTATCGGTTTCGCCGCTGGCAACAAGACACTGATTCACGCCTTGGGGCGGATCAAGTCCTATCTTGATTATGGCGCCTTTACGCCGATTCAGGTCGCCGCCAGCGCGGCCCTGAACGGCCCGCAGGAGTGTGTCGCCGAGATCCGCCAGCTCTACAAGGACCGTCGCGACGTGCTGATCGAAGGTCTGGAGGCGGCCGGTTGGTCGGTTCCCAGTCCGCCCGCCACCATGTTCGCCTGGGCGCCCATTCCGCCGGCCTTCGCCCATATGGGGTCTCTGGAGTTTTCCAAGCTGTTGCTGGATAAGGCCAATGTGGCGGTCGCCCCAGGCATCGGCTTTGGCGAACATGGCGATGGCCATGTGCGCATCGCCTTGGTGGAAAACCGTCATCGGATCCGCCAGGCGGTTCGCAATATCAAGCAGTTCCTCGGGGCCACCGACAAGGTGCTGGAGAACGCGGAAAAACAGAAAGCGGTTGAAGTGTGATGGACGAATTGAAGATAGCGATCGCCGGCCTGGGTACGGTCGGCGGCGGAACGGTGAAACTGCTTCATCAGCAAGCCGATCTTTTGGCGGCGCGCACCGGCCGGCCCTTGCGGTTGGTGGCTTGCGCCGCGCTGGAAAAGCCGGCCGATTTGCCGCTGGAGACCATTCCCTTTTTCACCGATGCGCGGGTGATGGCCAAGGACGCCGATTATGACGTTTTGGTGGAGTTGATCGGTGGATCGGGCGGTATCGCGCTCGAAGTGGTGACGACGGCGCTCAAAAGAGGGCGTCATGTGGTGACGGCCAACAAGGCGATGGTTGCCCACCATGGCTTGTTGTTGGCGGAACTGGCCGAGCAGGCCGGCGTCACCTTCGGCTTCGAGGCTGCGGTGGCCGGCGGCATCCCGGTGATCAAGGCGTTGCGCGAAGGTTTGGCGGCCAATCGCCTGTCTCAGGTTTACGGCATTCTGAACGGTACCTGCAATTACATCCTCACCACCATGCGCGAAACCGGCCGCGAATTCACCGACGTGTTGGCCGAGGCGCAGGCGCTGGGTTATGCCGAAGCCGACCCCAGTTTTGATATCGATGGCGTCGACACGGCGCACAAACTATCGATTCTGACCAGTCTCGCCTTCGGAACCAAGTTGGATTTCGCCAAGGTGCATGTCGAGGGCATCCGTCATGTCTCGGCCTTCGACATCCGTGCGGCCGAGGAATTGGGCTATCGCATCAAATTGCTGGGAATCGCCCGGCGAACCGAGTCCGGTATCGAGCAGCGGGTGCATCCCTGCATGGTTCCGGCGCGGTCTTCCATCGCTTGTGTCGAAGGCGTCTTCAACGCCGTGGTAGCCGAGGGCGATTTCGTCGGGCGGACCGTGTTCGAAGGCCGTGGCGCCGGAGCGACGCCGACGGCTTCGGCGGTGGTTGCCGATCTCCTCGATATCGCCGCCGGGCGTCGGACGCCCACCTTCGGCATTCCGGCCGCGGCGCTGGCGCCACTCGACGTGTCGCCGATGGAGCAACATCGCGGCGCGTTCTATATTCGTCTGACCGTCCTTGATCGTCCTGGCGTGTTTGCCGACATCGCGGCGGCGCTTCGTGATGAAGACGTGTCGATGGAAGCCATTTTGCAGCGTGGTCGGGCGCCTGGCGAAACGGTTCCGGTGGTGATGACGGTGCACAATACCCTCGAGCGTTCGATGACGCGGGCCGTCCAGCGCATTCAGGCGATCGACGCCGTGGTCGAGACTCCGCGTTTGATTCGCATCGAGGCATTTTAAGCGTTCAGGGTCATTGCACACTCTTTAAGCAATCTGGGAGCCGTCTCCATGCCGGACAGAGCCAATATCGATCGCAATCTGGCGCTTGAGGCCGTGCGGGTGACCGAAGCCGCAGCCCTGGCCGCGTCCCGCGAGATGGGGCGCGGTGACGAACGGGCCGCCGAAGAAGCGGCGATGAAGGCCATGCGGGCGGCGCTCAATGTGCTGGAGATCGATGGCACCATCGTTATCGGTGAGGGCGAGGCCGGCGAATCGGAGATGCTGTTCATCGGCGAGAAGGTCGGTACCGACCGTGGCGGGCCGCCGATCGATATTGCGCTCGATCCTCTGGAGGGGGCGACCATTTGCGCCAAGGGCGGCCCGAATGCCCTGGCGGTGGTGGCTCTGGCCGCGAAGGGGAGCTTTTTGAGCGTGCCGGCGGTCTATATGGACAAGATTGCCGTCGGCCCCGATCTGCCGCGCGGCGTGGTCGATCTTGACGAAGCGCCGGCCACCAATCTCAAGAATCTGGCGAAGGCCAAGGACTCCGAGGTGTCCGATCTGTTGATCTGCATTCTCGATCGTCCGCGCCATGAGGATTTGATCGCCAAAGTGCGTGAGGCTGGTGCGCGGGTGATGCTGATCGCCGATGGTGACGTGTCCGGGGTGATCGCCGCCGGTCAACCGGACGGCAATGTCGATATGTATTGGGGTATCGGTGGCGCTTCGGAAGGGGTTCTGGCCGCTGCGGCCCTGGCCGGTCTCGGTGGCCAGATGCAGGGGCGGTTGCAACTGCGCGGCGAGGACGAACGCGCCCGCGCCCGGCGCCGCGGCATCACCGATTTGACGCGAAAATATGAACT
>DATNIV010000228.1:0-3164 GCA_035604255.1 Telmatospirillum sp.
GCTTCGCCACGGTGGAATATACGGCCGCCGCCCTGCTCGACCTGGCCTTCCACAAAGAGACAGTGCCCGACGACGACATCGACGCCTTCGAACGACGCGTCCTGGAGCGGATCGGCATGCCGGCCGAAATCGGCGCGCGTCATCGTCCGGCGCATTTCCAGCATCTGTTCGCCGGCAGCGGCTATGCCGCCGGCTATTACGCCTATCTCTGGGCCGAGGTCTTGGATGCCGATGGGTTCGCCGCGTTCAAGGAGACGGGAAACCCCTTTGATCCGGCTCTGGCATCGCGTTTGAAGGACATCTACAGCGCCGGCGACACGCGCGATCCGATGGCGCTCTATATCGCGTTCCGCGGTCGGGCTCCCACCGTCGAGCCCTTGCTGGAAAAACGCGGCATTGGGCCGAAATGACAAAGAGCAAGAAACCGCGCATCGGCATCGCATTGGGCAGCGGCATCGCCCGGGGCTGGGCGCATATCGGCGTCCTGCGCGGTTTACAGCGGCTGGGCATCCACCCCGACATCGTCTGCGGCACCTCGGTCGGCGCTTTCGTCGGCGGTGCCTATGCCGCCGGCAAACTGGACTCGCTGGAAAGCTGGGCACGGGATCCGAACAGCTTCCGGCTGACCAGGCTTTTCGACTTCCAGTTCGCGCACGGTGGATTGATCGCCGGACGCAAGATGATGCAAATTTTCGAAGACGAACTTCCCGACGTCCTGATCGAGGACTTGCCGGGAAAATTCGCTTGCGTCTGCACCGATCTCGATACCGGTCATGAAATCTGGATTCAGGAGGGACGCCTGATCGAAGCCGTGCGCGCCTCCTCGGCGGTTCCCGGCATCCTGCCGCCGGTCCATATCGACGGCCGGTGGCTGGTCGACGGCGCGCTGGTCAATCCCATTCCGGTTTCGGTCTGCCGCGCCCTGGGCGCCCATATCGTCATCGCCGTCGATCTGAACACCGATGTTTTCGAATCCAGTTGGCAGCGAACCGCCACGGAATTCGAAGACACGGCCGAGAGCGCTATCGTCAGCCGGATGAAAACCCTCCCCGGAGCCGATTTCGTCCGCCACCTCTTCAGTCATCAAAAACATGCGCCGAGCATTCTGGGGGTCATGGCGCGCTCGCTGGACATCATCCAAAATCGCATCAGTCGCACCCGTCTGGCCAGCGATCCGCCCGATGTTCGGCTCACCCCGCGCTTGGGCGACATCGGAATGCTGCAATTCGACCGCTCTCTCGCCGCGATCGAGGCCGGCGAAGCGGCTGTCGACGATGCCCTGGCGGCACTAAAGGATGCCCTGCCCTGATCACCGATCTGACGTTCGCAACCCGGATATAGCGGGAGACGATATTGACCGAATAGCGACCGCGATTTAGTCTAAAACACTTCCAAAAGCGCGATGGAATTTCCGGGGCGGCGGGCTTTGGCCCGACCTGCAGGCCCGTGGAAAGTCTCCTTTCGGCAATCTCTTATTTTCATGGGCCCCACAATCCACAGGAGAAGCGGACCATGGCATTACTCGTCGGAAAACAGGCGCCGGATTTTACAACAAACGCCTACTATCAAGGAAAATTCCAGAACATCAGCCTCTCTGATTTTCAAGGTGGTTGGGTTATTCTTCTTTTCTATCCAGGCGATTTCACATTTGTCTGCGCAACGGAAGTCGCGGCCGCAGCCGAGGACTACGATGCCTTCGAAAGCCTGGGAGCAACCCCCATCACCGTCAGCGTGGACTCGCCTTATGTGCATAAGGCATGGGCAGAGCACGAACTGGGAAAGATCACTGAAAAACCGCTCACGTTTCCCATGGCAGCCGACGTTGCGGGCAAAGTCGGTACGCTCTACGGGGTCTATGACGACGAACTGACGTTCGATCACCGCGGATGTTTCATTATCGATCCCGATGGTGTTCTGCAATCGGTGATCATCAACAGCCCGATGGTGGGGCGCAGCTTCGAGGAAGTATTCCGCATTCTTGTCGGCCTCGTTCATGTGAGGAAAAACCAACTGGACGGCCTTCCCTGCGGATGGCTCCCTGGTGATAAAGTCCTCGCCCTAACACCCGACATGGTGGGAAAGATCAATGGTGTTTGGACGACGGCCAACATGAGCATCGGCAAGTTCCAACGTTCAGAAGGCGGCGGCGTTTGGACGTCGAGCCGCATGTCATTCGACATACCGAAAAAATAGCGGCCACGATTGGAACCCAGGTTCGGCGTGCATCTCCCGTTTCAGGAAACGGGATAGGGCACGCTGAACCCGCTGGCGAGAAATGCGGGCTAGATATTTTGACATATATCCTAGCGCTTTATCCGAGGTTTTCGGCCGATCAAAGGCATGACAATCGGCATGAATTGGGAAAGAAGGAGCGAGGAGATCACGGGAATCACGGGGATCAGGAGCCAGGGGGAATCCTCACTTTCGCAACAGAAATGAAACCTGCCGCTTCTTTTTCTTGCTTTTCCGACGCGAAGAATCAAAAGTGCCCCATCAATCCTGCCTAGAGAACGACCTTCATCGCTCGGCACTTGATGCATTGTGCGATGACGCGCAGTGCTACGCTCAAAATTGGATACATCAAATGTCGAACGGTACTGTAAAGTGGTTCAATAGCACCAAGGGTTTTGGCTTCATCGCTCCGGACAACGGCGGCGCTGACGTGTTCGTTCATATCTCTGCCGTCGAGCGCGCCGGCCTGAGCGGCCTCAACGATGGCCAGAAGGTTTCCTACGAAGAAGAACGCGACCCCCGCAAGGGCAAGACCTCCGCGGTCAATCTTAAGGCGCTCTAATTCGCCGATTGGGCCGGCGGCTTCTGCCGCCGGCCCTTTTTTGTCACCCCAGTTCGTTACGGTACAGTTTATGACCCCCACTGAGATCACCCGCGTCGAGGCCTATCTGCAGGCCACCTTCGGCAACGGTAAAATTAGGATTGAGCCGCCCAAAAAGCGCGGCGCCCCCATTGAGGTTTCCATTGCCGGTGAATTCATCGGCGTTCTTCACCGCGACGACGAAGACGGTGAAGTGTCCTACTCGCTGCTCATCAGCATTCTCGAAGAAGATCTGCCGACCATCGCCAGCAAGTGATGGCCCGCAACGCCTGACCAGCGGCACAAATCGCTCTTCATGCCGCTGGCTGTGACGTACGGCGTGCCGTCAGGC
>DATNIV010000229.1:0-11516 GCA_035604255.1 Telmatospirillum sp.
CCCTGAAATGTTCAAGAAAAACAATGCCCTCGCCGACCGCCTCGTCCATCTCCATCGCAACCCCCAACGTCAAACAGGAGGTTATCGATAGATTCAGAACTTTTGCCCGTTGTCACGCCCTCATTCACCCGATTGCCCTGACCTGTTCTCCGGTTGAAATCATTGGAGAGGCTCCGTATGTTTTGCTGCCCGATGACTGAGAACAAGGTTTGGACATCGGCAAGAGCTGAATGTGGAGATGAGTGGATGCGCGTTGTTCTCGCGGAGGTTCGGGGGTTTTGCGCCGGCGTGCAGCGCGCCATTGATATCGTCGAAGTCGCTTTGGAAAAATTCGGTTCGCCGATTTATGTTCGCCATGAAATCGTCCACAATCGCCATGTGGTCGATCGATTGCGTGCCAAAGGCGTCCGCTTCGTCGAAGAGTTGAGCGAAGTGCCGGCCGGCAGCGTGACCATCTTCAGTGCCCATGGCGTTTCGCCGACGGTGGCCGAGGAAGCGTTGGAGCGCGGTCATCAGGTGATCGATGCGACATGCCCGTTGGTGTTGCGCGTCCACAATGACGGTGGCTATTACGCCGCCCAAGGCCGCGAGGTCATTTTGATCGGCCATGCCGGTCATCCCGAGGTGGAAGGCACCATGGGATGGCTGAAAGGGGTGGGCCGGTTGGTCTCGACCGTCGAAGACGTCGATAGTCTAGAGGTTGCAAATCCGTCGCGTTTGGCCTATGTGACACAAACAACACTCTCGGTGGACGATACGCGCGTCATTATTGAAGCCTTACGCCGTCGGTTCCCGGCGATCATTGGGCCGGATATCAAAGAAATTTGTTATGCGACGCAGAATCGCCAGCAGGCGGTGGCCGAATTGGCGGCAATGGTTGATCTGGTCCTGGTGGTTGGTGCCAAAAACAGTTCCAATTCCAATCGCCTGTGTGAAATTCCCTTGGCGCGCGGTATCCCGACCTATCTGGTCGAAGAGCCCGCGGCCCTTCGACCCGAGTGGCTTGAAGGCGTTGAAACCGTTGGCGTTACTGCCGGCGCGTCGGCTCCCGAGGACTTGGTGCAAGGATTGATCGAAGCTTTACGTGCCTATGGAGCGACCGAAGTGACGACGCTTCCCGGAGTTCCCGAGGACCTGCATTTCAAACTTCCCCCTCAATTGTTGAGTTGATCCCGTGTCCGTACCTTTAAAACAGTCTTTTCGCATCGGTTTGTATCTTCTGCGTCAGCGGCTCGCCGGGCGGAAACGCTATCCCCTGGTGCTGATGCTTGAACCCCTGTTCCGCTGCAATCTGGCGTGCAACGGCTGTGGCAAGATCGATTACCCGGACAAGGTGCTGAATGCCCGCCTTTCGGTGGACGAGTGCCTTGCCGCCGCTGACGAATGCGGCGCTCCGGTCGTCGTTCTGGCGGGCGGTGAGCCTCTTTTGCATAAGGAAATCGCCCAGGTTGTCGATGGTCTGGTGGCGCGCGGCAAATTTGTCTATCTGTGCACCAATGCGCTGCTGCTCGAAAAGAAGATCGACCAGTTCAAGCCTACGCCCAATCTCGCCTTCACGGTCCATCTGGACGGTGGTCGTGAAGATCATGACAAGGCGGTCTCGCAACCTGGGACCTACGATATCGCGGTCAAGGCGATCCAGACGGCGCGGGCAAAGGGATTCCGGGTCAATATCAATTGCACCTTGTTCTCCGGGGCCGAGCCGCAACGCATCGCCGACTTCATGGACGAGGTGACGGCGTTGGGTGTCGGCGGCGTCACCATTTCGCCCGGCTACGCCTATGAACGGGCGCCCGATACCCAGCATTTCCTCAATCGCCGGAACACCAAGCAATTGTTTCGCGACATTTTCCGGTTGGGGCGTGGCCGCAAATGGGCCTTCGTCCAGTCGTCGCTGTTTCTCGACTTCCTGGCCGGCAACCAGACGTACCATTGCACGCCCTGGGGCAACCCGACGCGGAATGTTTTCGGCTGGCAGCGTCCCTGCTATTTGCTTGGCGAAGGCTATGTGAAGACCTTCAAGGAGCTGATGGAAGGAACCGATTGGGATGCCTATGGCACCGGCAATTACGAAAAATGTGCCGATTGCATGGTCCACAGCGGGTTCGAGGCGACGGCGGTGTCCGACACCATGGCGCATCCGTTGAAGGCTCTGGCTGTCGCTTTGCGCGGGCCGCGGGTCGATGGGCCGATGGCCCCCGATATTCCGCTCGACAATCAGCGTCCGTCGCAGAAGGTGTTCGACGCCTTGCTAGAGCAGAATCTAGGGCGTCTGGAAGCCGAGGGCCGGGCCCAGCCGACTCACCGCCGCAGCCAAGGTTGACAGAGCCGCTCGGCTGTCAAGTCCGACCCTGATCAATCCTGGCAATTCGAATGGCCGCCGGAGCAATCCGGCGGCCACTTTCATAGGAAGCGGACGTCCGTCGGCATCAAGCGCGTCGAGGGCGAGGGACGGCAGGCAGCGGTTTGCCGGGTCGGCGACCGCCCTGATCACGGCGAAGGGTTTGCCTGCCGCATGGCAGGCATCGGCGACGGCCTCGCTTTCCAGGTCAACGGCCAGGGCGCCGCTGGCTGCGAACAGTTGGGCTTTTCGTTCGGCCGTGGCGATGATCTCCGTTTCACCCTGGATCAGTCCGCTTCTGGCGGCGGGCAGGCGTTCCAGCAGTTGAAATTGCCAATCCCGATCAGCATCGAGGACATGACCGTTGCTGACCACGCCGGTCCCGATAATCAGATCGCCCGGACGCAGCGCCGGCGCCAATCCGCCGGCAATGCCGAAACTGACCAATCCGATGGCGCCGGCGTCCAGCAATTCCGCGGCCAGACGTCGCGCCTTGGCCGGGATGCCGCCACTGCAAGCGACCGACGATGAGGCCGGCAGCAATCCCGCCTCCGAACGCATTCCGACGACGATGCCGATGGTTGCGGTAGTCACGGGCAAACCCTCTCGATTTCAGTGATGCCCGGAGCGAAGTCCGGCATTACTGCGGTTTATCTTAAACTTAAATTAGGCAGATGAACCACAGAGACACAGAGAACACAGAGATTTTTCAAAGTGTTATGAAAACCCGAAGCTCACCCAAAAGGTGACGAGCGCTATTCCACAAAGTCTTTGTTTTTCCTCTGTGTTCTCTGTGTCTCTGTGGTGAAATGCTCTTTTTAGGTTAAATGACGTTAGTTCATCACGGAGGTCACGACGGCGCCGGATTACAGAGCGTGCAGGACGGGGCCGGCGTTGCCGGTGGTGAGGTTGCGAAAGCGGGCGAGCGCCCAGACAGGGAAGAAGGCCCGATAGCCGTGGTAACGCAGATAGAACACGCGGGGGAACCCCACCGCCGTGAAGAGCTCCTCGTCCCACAGGCCTTCTTCGTTGCGATGGGCCAGCAGATAATCGACGCCGCGGGCAACCGCCGCACTGCCGGTTTCACCGACGGCCATCAGGCCGAGCAGGGCCCAGGCTGTTTGTGAGGGCGTGCTGGCCGAGCCGCTGCCATGCGGCTGACCGTCCCAATAGGACCGCCCATCCTCGCCCCAGCCGCCGTCCGGCCGTTGCCGTGACAACAGCCACTGCACCGCCTTCCGGACGGCCGGGTCGTCATGGGGAACACCGGCGGCGTTCAGCGCGGCCAGGGCCGACCAGGTGCCATAGACGTAATTGGTGCCCCAGCGACCGAACCAGGAGCCGTCGGCCTCCTGCTCGGCCAGCAGATAGTCGACGCCCTGCTTGACCACCGGATCGTTACGGCGTTGGCCCAGCATCGACAACGCGGAAACGCAGCGGGCGGAGACGTCGGCCGTCGGCGGATCGAGGAGCGCGCCGTGATCGGCGAAGGGAATATGGTTCAAGGCGAAATGGGTATTCTCGGCGTCGAAAGCGCCCCAGCCGCCGCCCTCGCTTTGCATGCCGCGAACCCAGGTGGCGCCGGATTGTACGACGCTCTCGTAGCGTTTCGGATCCAGCCGGTCGAGGGCGGCCATGACCACGGCGGTGTCGTCGACATCGGGGTAGTGAGGATTGGCATATTGGAAGGCCCAGCCGCCCGGCGCCAAATCGGGCCGTTGGATCGCCCAGTCGCCGACGACGTCGGTGATTTGCCGGTCCACCAGCCAGTCGGCGCCGCGCCGGGCGGACTCCAGGGCGGGTCCATCGCCAACTTCGAGCATGGCATGGCAAGCCAGAGCGGTATCCCACACCGGTGAGACGCAGGGCTGGACCCAGGCCCGATCGCCCTCGTCGACCACCAACTTGCGCAACGCCTGCTTGGCGGTGACGACGCGCGGATCCTTGGGATCGGTGCCCAGGACGTCATGCATCAGGACGGCATTGACCATTGCCGGGAAAATGGCGCCCAGGCCCTCTTCGCCATTCAGGCGTTCATCGACCCAGGCCTTCGCCCGGGCGATGGCTTTGCGCCGGCCCCATTTGGGAAAAGAGGGATCGGCGACCTGCAAGACGCCGTCGAGACGGCGGAAGAAATAGGCCCATTTCGAGCGCGCCGGCTCGGTGTGCCAGTCGCTGACGGCTTCCGGCGCTATCCTGAACAATTCCCGGACATGAATGCCCAATGGGTTGCGGGCCTGAGGTTTTAAGGCCATCAGCACCAGCAGGGGAACGATCACAGTGCGCGACCAATAGCTGATCTTGTCCAAATGAAAGGGGAACCAGCGCGGCAGCAGCATGATCTCGACCGGCATCACCGGAACGGCGCGCCAGGGCACCTGCCCGAACAAGGCCAGCAACGTCCGTGTAAACACATTGCTGGCGGCCGCGCCACCGTGCGCCAAAATGGCCTCGCGGGCGCGCCGCATGTGCGGCGCATCGATATCGTCTCCCAGCGCCTTCAAGGCGAAATAGGCTTTGACCGAGGCGCTGACGTTCAATTCACCACCGTGAAACAACGGCCACCCGCCGTGGTCCCCCTGGATGGCCCGCAGATAAACGCCGATCTTCGCTTCCAACTCTGGATTGCGTTCGTCCAGATAATGCAGAAACAAAACATATTCGGACGGAATGGTGGCGTCCGCTTCCAACGGGAAAACCCAGTGGCCGTCCGCGCGCTGGCGCGCCGCCAGGGCAGCCGCCGACTGATTGACGGCCAATTCCAGGCGATCTCTGTCAATGGACGCCGCCCGGTTCAACTCTTTGCTCGACACCTTAAGTCCTCATCATTCGATCCGGCACGGCTCATACCATGCGCCGGTGCGATTTTCGAGAGTGATACCATGGAGTTTTGGTCGCTTAAAACAGACCATGTCGCAGCGCACACCAAATTTTTCGAATTTTTGGGATGTGAAGCGCCTCGCCGGATTGCCACTGGGCGGCCTCCAGGCGATCAAAAATTTCGCGATACATGGCCATCATGACGGCCGCCGGACGCATAGCCCGGTGCGAACACTGGGCCATGGCGTCCTGCGCGTCGGCGTAATGCTGCCGGGCAACGTCGCCCAGATCGCGGCAGACCAGAGCCAGCGCCGGGTGATTTGCCACCGTTTGCGGGTCATGGCTCTCGATGCCATGTGCGGACAGCAACTCGTCGGGCAGATACAAGCGGCCGATCTTGGCGTCTTCGCGCACGTCGCGCAGAATATTGGTCAATTGCAAGGCCAAGCCTTGGTGATGGGCGACATCCAGGCAGCGTGGCGTGAAATCGCCAAAAATACGCACCGACAGGCGGCCGACGGCGCAAGCCACGCGATCGCAGTACCGTTCGAGCGTCGCCATGTCGGGGCGAACGACGCCGGGACCGGTATCCATCTCGCAGCCGTCGACGACGGCGATAAAATCTTCGGCCGGCAATGCGAACCGTTGGATCGGTGTGGCCAATGCGGCGGCCAGCGGCAGACGGACCGGGCGGTCTGCGTAAAGTGCGGCGATGTCCTCTCGCCATTCGGTCAGGCGACGGCGCTTGTCGGCGGTCTCGCCGGGTTCATCGACGATGTCGTCGACCTCGCGGCAAAAGGCATAGATGGCATACATGGCCTGGCGCCGTTCGATCGGCATCATGCGCATGGCCCAGTAGAAGGAACTTCCCGACTTGCGGACTCGTTCGGTGACCAGGGCGGTCAAGGTCGCTTCGTCGTGGGCCTTTGGAGAGGGCGGACTCGTCACGCGTGGGCTCCCAGAAACGACCGCAGGATTCCGCCAGCGGCGGCCAGGGCGATGGTGGCGGGCCCCAATTTGACGCGCTTCGCCAATGGGTCCTCTTGATCGAGGCGCGCGAGCAGGCGTCCGGCGAGCGAGACAATGACGGCGGATTCGGCGCGCAATCCACGGTCCTTGACGCCACCGGGCAAGTGCTTCGCCAGTTCGACCAGGGGGCGGGTCGCGGCGACGGCCTGCGTCAACGTGCGGCGCATGCCCGGTGTGGCGGCGGATCGACGGAGATCTTCCACGCCCGTCCCATTTTCGGCCATCCAGTCGCAGGGAAGATAGACCCGATCGAGGTCCTCGAAATCCTTGGCGCAATCCTGCAGATGGTTGATGACTTGCAAGGCGGCGCACAAGGCGTCCGATGCCGGCCAAGTGTCCCGTGATTCGCCATGCAGGTCGAGCAGATAACGCCCGACAGGCGCGGCCGACAACCGGCAATAGGCCATCAGCTCGTCCCAATCGGCATAGCGTGTTTTGGTGGCGTCCTGGCGAAAGGCGTCGAGCAATTCGTGGCAATGCACCGCTTCGACGGCACTGTCCTTGAGGCTGGCGCGCATCGCGACGGCCGCTGGGGCGTCGTCGCCGGCGGCCCCATCCAACACGGCTGCCATGCGATCGAGACGGGCGAGCTTTTCGGCCGGCGTCAGATCGGTGGCGTCGGCGACGTCGTCGGCATTGCGGGCAAAGCGGTAAAGGGCATGCACATGGGGCCGCAAATGTGCGGCGATGAGCAGGGAGCCGACAGGAAAATTCTCATCCTGACTGCCTTTTCCCGAAGCATGCTCGACGGTGCCGTCCGGCATCATCCTTCTCTCCTTATCCTGTCGCTCGCCTGTATCCGGCCTTTCCATTCTCCGCCGCGGCCCATCCAGTGGCGCCGCGCCGAATCCACCGTGGCGCCCAGATAGAACAGCGCCGTCAGAGGCAGCAAGGGTGCCCATATGAGCGATTGGCGATAGAAACGCAACATCGGCGCGAAGGCCAGCGACATCAGGACCCAGGCGAGGAGCGCCGGCAAGGCTTGCGGTCCCGAGGTCAGGCTCAGCAGCGGCGGCGCCAGGAAGGTGATGGACATCGAGACGACCGTGCCGGCGAGCAACCCGGGCGAGCAGCGCAACTGGGTGTAAGCCGAGCGGGCGATCATCATCCACAACTCCTCGGCCTTCGGATAGCCTCTGAGGCTGATGGTGTCTTGAGACAAATCGAGGCTGAGGCGTCCGCCAGCCCTTTTCACCGTTGCGGCCAAGCTGCAGTCGTCAATCAGGGCGTTCTTGATGGCGGCCAGGCCGCCGATCTTTTCCAGCATCGAACGGCGGATCAGCATATAGCCGCCAGCGGCGGCGGCCGTCGCTTTGGAGGGATCTGCCACCCAGCGGAACGGATAGAGCAGTCGAAAGAAGAAGACGAAGGCCGGCACCACGGCCTTTTCGGCGAAACAGGCTGTCGAGAGGCGGACCATCAGTGACGCCAAGTCGGACTTTTCGGCCAGCAGGCGGGCGACCATGCGGGTGAGTTCGTCGGGGGCATGGCCGATGTCGGCATCGGTCAGGAGCAGAAGTTCGGTATCGGGATAGGTCTCGATCGCCGTGCTCAGGGCTTGCGATTGCGCCCACATCTTGCCGCTCCAGCCGCTCGGCAGGGCGGACGCCCGGATCACCGTCAGACGGGCTTCGGCACCAAGACGGGCCGCGGCGGCGCGGGCCAGATCCGCCGTGCCGTCGGTGCTATGGTCGTCGGTGACCACGACGCGGAACGCTCCCGGATAATCCTGAGCCAGCAGAGAGCCGACGGCTTGAGCAATCACTTCGGCTTCGTTGCGGGCCGGGACCAGGGCGGTGACCGGCGGCCAGCTCTCCGGCCGGGGGGCCGGCCGGGGGCGTTCGATCCGCCAAAAAAATCCCCGCGCCAAGAGCATCCAGCCCCAAGCCAGAGCGGCCAGCCAGGCCACAGTGACGGACGCGCTCATCGGCAATATCCGTTGTCGCGAAACCATCCGATGGCGTCATGGATCGCCTGTTCGGCCGGCCGGTGCGTGTAGCCTAAGGCTTGTTCCGCTTTGGTCGAGTCGAACCACATGCGCCATTTGGCCATTTTCAAGCCGTCGAGGGTCAGGAGCGGTTCATGGCCTGACAGGCGGCCCCAGGCTTCGGCGACCAGTGCCAGGGGATAGAGCGGCAGGCGGGGCAACTTCACCACGGGTGGGCGCCGGCCGACCGTCTTGGCAATGGTCGTCAGAATTTCCGCCAGGGCCAGATTGTCGCCGCCCAGCACATAGCGCTCGCCGATCTTGCCCTTCTCGAGGGCCAGCAGATGACCGCTGGCGACGTCGTCGACATGCACGACGTTCAAGCCGGTATCGACATAAGCGGGCACTTTGCCCAATGCGGCCTCGACGATCAGCCGGCCGGTCGGCGTCGGCTTGATGTCGCCCGGTCCGATGGGCGTGGACGGACTGACGATCACCGCCGGCAGTCCTTCTTCCCGAATCATCCGCTGAACCGCCTCTTCGGCAAGAAACTTCGAGCGTTTGTAAGGTCCTGTCATGTCGGAAAGGCTGGAGGGTGTCGTTTCGTCGGCCGGCCCATCCAAGCGATGCCCCAAGGTGGCCACCGAACTGGTGTAGACGACGCGGGACACTCCAGCGGCCATGGCGGCGCGCATCAGATTTTGTGTGCCGTCGACATTGGTTCGCAGCATGGCGGCCGGGTCCCGGACCCAGAGGCGATAATCGGCGGCGGCATGGAAGAGAAATTGGCAGCCGCCGACGGCGGCCCGAAGCGAGTCGTTGTCTTCCAGGCTCCCTTCGGCCAGGGAGATCGGCAGACCGGCCAGATTGCGCCGGTCGCTTCCGGGCCTGGCGAGCACGCGAACCGAATGGCCGGCGGCGAGCAAGGCGCGAACGACAGCGGAACCGACGAAGCCCGTCGCTCCCGTGACCAGAGATGTGCACTCCATCGACGATACCAAACGGTTGATCCATCAAGGGACGGTCAAGCGGCTTGTGCTTGGGCCGAACCATTCTGGTTAGTTATATCTTTGTGACGGAGACCGCCACAGATTCTTGCGAACGGGGGGCCGGCAAAAGAGGGCGATGTTTACAAAATCGACCCTATCCGAAAGGGGTATGTCCTTTTTCTCATGGGGCGGAGAGACGGGAGGGTGTAACCATGGGGTTATTATCTATCAGGAAGTCTCAACCCATAGAAATTGCGGCGTTCTGGCGACCTTTCGGGAATGATAATAATCAGCGGATTTCTGGATGCGGCAAGCGGGGTATGCCGAAAGAAATATAATTACCTCAATGGACGAACTTGGTTATCATACTAAAGTTTTATGTAATAATGTAAAAGTATTCATGAATTTGCTTGGGTAATTCTGTGTTTTTTTGATATTCCATTGAAAATAATACTATTCCAAAATATTGTTAAACGTGGATGAACCCGCATCGTCAGTGTGTTGTGATGTCTGTCGGCGCGCTCGTTATCGTTTGAGGTTGGGGCGCGATTCAAAGCATCGAAGCCATTCTGCCGTCGTTGCAGCCATCGGTGTTTTGAAGAGCGACGAAAAAAAGGACGAGGACCATGCGCATCTCCGTAAAGCTGAAATTAGGCCTCGCCTTCGCCATCGTGGTCGCGCTGTCTTCGGTGGGAGCCATCATGGGGGCGCGCAGCCTTTCTTCGATCAATGAGCGTTTGGATAATTTGGTCGAAGTTCTGGCGAAACGCATCGTTCTGACCGAGGGAATGAAAGTTGATGTTCTCTCGGTGATACGGGCGGAAAACGGTCTGATGCTTGATGGCACGCGCGACGGGAAAGATCGCTACGATGCCGAGATCCTGAAAAATCGCGAGGCATTTCGCCAGAAGTTCGATCAGATATCGTCCAACGCCTCCGAGGAGGGAAAGCCCATGCTGGCCGCCCTCAACGTGGCTTGGAATCGATATCTCGCCGTGCAGGACAAGGTTCGGCAACTGTCACGCCTCAACTCTTCGAATAGGGCGCGTGATATGTCGCACAGTCAGTCGTTGCCGGCTTTCAACGTAATGATGGCGCCTTTACAAGAGCTTCTTGGGCGGTTGGACAAGATGTCGCCGGGGATCGACCGGACCAAGGTGGCGGTTTTGGCCAGCGGAATCATGATCAAACTGACGGAAGCTTATAAGGACGAGAAAACGTTAATACTACAAGATTCCAACTCAGTAATGGATCGCTACGACACTCAGGCGAATGAAGAGATCGCAGAATCCCTGCGGAAACGCGACAGCCTTCGTCTTGTGGTTGGCGATGATGATAAAAATAGGATCGATAATTTTTCAGGTCTTTTTGACAAATGGTTGAAAATACATTCCGATGTTGTCGTCGTTGCGAAAGAAAATGGAGACGCGCTGGCGCGTGAGCTTTCCGACAGCCAGGGGGGGCAGGCGCGTCAAGACGTCGATGGCATTCTCGACAAGATCATCGCATTGAACGAAAAGCGGATGGTCGATGCGAAAGCGTCCGCCGACGCCCTTTACGTCGAGATCCGGACGAGCCTGATCGTCATCGTCCTGTTTTCCCTGTTGGTGGCGACAGCCGCCGCCACCTGGGTGTCGCTTAATCTCAGCCGTGGTCTTGGTCAGGCGCGGGCGCTGGCCGAAGCCGTGGCCGGCGGTGATTTGTCCCGGACCATCACGAATAAGCCGAACGACGAGATCGGCGATCTTTTGGGCCATCTGAACGAGATGGTCGATCGTTTGCGTTCGGTGGTTGGCGAGGTTCTGTCGGCGGCCGACAATGTGTCGGCGGGAAGCCAGGAATTGTCGGCGAGCGCCGAGCAGATGAGCCAGGGGGCGACCGAGCAGGCGGCGTCGACCGAGGAAGCGTCCGCTTCGGTGGAACAGATGGCGGCGAATATCCGGCAAAATGCCGACAATGCGGCGCAGACGGAAAAGATCGCCCGACAGTCGTCGAAGGATGCCCTGAATAGTGGCGAGGCAGTGACGCACGCGGTCAACGCCATGCAGACGATCGCCGAGAAAATCATGATCGTCCAAGAGATCGCCCGACAAACCGACTTGCTGGCGCTCAATGCCGCCGTCGAAGCGGCCCGTGCCGGAGAGCATGGACGAGAGTTCGCCGTCGTGGCGTCCGAAGTGCGAAAACTGGCCGAGCGAAGCCAGGCCGCCGCCAGCGAAATCAGCGCCTTGTCGTCGTCCACCGTGAAGGCGGCGCAGGTTGCCGGGGACATGTTGGGAAAATTGGTGCCGGATATTCAGAAGACGGCGACTTTGGTCGAAGAGATTTCGGCGGCCTGCCGCGAACAGAATATCGGCGCCGAACAAATCAATCAGGCGATCCAACAACTCGATAAAGTGACGCAGCAAAA
>DATNIV010000230.1:0-8054 GCA_035604255.1 Telmatospirillum sp.
CTTTGCTGCCGGTGCTGCGAATCGGCGGCATGCAACTGTTCCGCATGGAAAGCTCCGATAAGACGGACAAGGTCAAAGCCCGGATTTCCCAGGTCACCGCGAGCATCTTTCTGATCTATGCCTTGTTCACGCTGCTATTGACCATCGCCTTGGCCTTGGCCGGCATGACACCGCTGGAAAGCGTTTGCCACGCCATGTCCTCGCTGTCCACCGGCGGCTTTTCCACTTCGGACCAATCGTTGGGGCATTTCAGCGATGCCGCCCAATGGATCTGCGTGCTGGGCATGGTGGCGGGAGGCATCACCTTCACCCAATTCATCACGCCTTGGAAACGGAAACGCTGGAGCATCCTGGACGACAGCCAGACCCGCTGGTATCTGTCGATCCTCGCTGGATTCTCCCTGTTGATGGCCTTCTGGAATTGGGCGATGCGGGATCTCGACGTCTATGACGCCGTCCACCAATCGATCTTCAACGTGACCTCGATCATCACCACCACCGGATTCCACACCGCCGATTACGACGCCTGGGGCGGCTTCGCCCAAGTGGCCTTTTTCGTCATGACCTTCATCGGCGGTTGCACGGGCTCGACAGCCGGCGGCATCAAGATTTTCCGCTACGAAGTATTGTTCGCCGTCACCGGCGTGCATATCCGCCGCCTGTTGCATCCGCACGGCATCTTCGTCATCGACTTCAATCAACTTCGGTTGAGCGACGCCATCGGCCGGTCGGTGCTGGGCTTCATGATGCTTTATTTTTTCTGCTTCGTGCTGTTGGCCCTGGCCTTGACCGTCATCGGCCTCGATGTCACCACCGCCTTGAGCGGCGCGGCTTCGGCGCTGGCCAATGTCGGACCGGGATTGGGCCATCAGATCGGACCGGGCGCCAACTACGCGGACCTGCCCGACGAAGCGAAATGCCTGCTGGCTTTCGGCATGTTTGTCGGTCGCCTGGAACTGGCCACCGTACTGATCCTGTTTTCCAAAAACTTCTGGCAGGAGTAGGGCGGAATGTTCGATCTTCGTCCCGTCCTCTTCGGCACCGGTCTGGTTTTGGCCGTCCTCGCGCTGGCCATGGGTCTGCCGACCCTTGTCGATTTCGTGCATGGCGACGCCGATTGGCGGGTCTTCGCCGCATCGGCCGCGGTGACCCTCTTCGTCGGGCTTGCCCTGATGGCCGCCAACTATGTGGCGCGCCGGGACGAGCTCTCGACCCGGCAGATCTTTCTGCTGACCGCAGCCGGTTGGCTGGCCGCCTGCTTCGCGGCCGCGCTTCCCTTCGCGTTCTCCGGGTTGCATGTCTCCGGCGTCGACGCCTTGTTCGAGGCGACGAGCGGTGTCACCACCACGGGCGCGACGATCCTGCGCAATGTCGACCACGCCCCTCCCGGCATCCTGCTCTGGCGGGCGTTGCTGCAATGGTTGGGCGGCATGGGCTTCCTTGTCATGACCGTCGCCGTGCTGCCGGTCTTGAACATCGGCGGCATGCAGATTTTCCGCCTGGACAACGGCGATCTCGGCGATCGCGTGATGCCGCGGGCCGCCACGGTGACCATGAGCATCATGGGATTGTATGCCGGTCTCACCGGGACCCTGACATTGCTGCTGTGGGCGGCCGGAATGAGTCGCTTTCCGGCGCTTCTCCATGCGATGTCGACGATTTCCTGCGGCGGATTTTCGACCAGCGCCGGATCGATCGGCAGTTGGCACAATCCGGCCATCGATTGGGTGATGCTGCTCGGCATGCTATTGGGCGGCGCCCCATTCATCATCTATATGCAGATCGCCGAACAGCGTTGGCAAATTGCCCGTAGGAACCGGCAACTGCGTCTTTATCTGATCTATTTTCTGATCGCCAGTTTGATCTTGGCCCTGTGGCTGATCCTCGAGCAGGACTTAAAACCGTTGCCGGCCTTGCGTCACGCCGCCTTCACCGCGGCATCGGTGATGACCGGATCGGGATTTGCCACCCTGGACTGGGGCCGCTGGACCGGTCTTCCGGTCGCCATCCTGTTTTTCCTGACATTTGTCGGCGGCTGCGCCGGCTCGACGTCCGGCGGCATCAAGATCTTCCGCTTTCAGATTCTTTACGCCAATGCCCGGGGACAGATGAACCGCCTTTTGCATCCGCATGCGGTCATCCTGCCCCACTATGACAAAAAGCCGATTCCCGACACCGTGGTCGAATCGGTGCTGGGATTTCTCTTCATCTACGCCCTGTCTTTCGCCGTGGTGGCGATGGGACTGGGCATGGTCGGCCTGGATTTCTGGACGTCGCTGTCCGCCGCCGCGTCGGCCTTGGCCAATCTCGGCCCGGGACTGACCCCCAGTATCAGCCCGCTCACCGGCTTCGCGGCGCTCCACGACGCCGCCAAAATCCTGCTGGCGCTCGCCATGCTGTTCGGACGTCTGGAAATGTTCATTTTCCTGGCGCTGTTCGCCAAGGGATTCTGGAAGAAGTAGGGCCTCCCGCGATCAAAGGCTGCCCAGATAATCCCGTTTGCCGACGTCCACCCCGTTATGCCGCAAAATGGCATAGGCCGCCGTCAGGTGGAAAAAGAAGTTGGGAAGCGCGAACGACAGCAGATAGGACTGCCCGGAAAAGGTCATCTCGCCGCTCGGCAATTTGAGCGTGATCGACCGTTCTTCGCTGCCGTCCACTTCCACCGAGTGAATGCTGTTCAGATAATCCTGCGTTTTGGTGATCCGCGCCTGAAGTTCCGGAAACGTCGTCTCGACATCGGGGACGCTCGGAACATCGACACCAGCCAGGCGGGCGGCGGGACCCTTGGCGAAATCACAGACCAATTGCACCTGGCGAACCAGCGGGAACATGTCGGGAGCCAGACGCGCATTGAGCAAAACGGAGGGGTCGATCTTTTTGGCGTCGGCAAAGGCCACCGCTTTGTCGAGCAGCGCGGAAAGACTGCCCAACGAGCGCTGAAACACAGGAATCGAAGCTTGATACATGGAAAGTGACATCAGAAACCCTCCGAAGAGCGCTGGAAGAGCGCAAGGCAAACACATCCTAATCCCCGGACGGCAGGCCGAACAGGCCGGCCTGTGAAAATAAAGTATCAGGGCCTCATATGCCGTCCATAGAGGTTGTTTTCCTCGGAATCCCAACCGCTGATCTCGCCTTCCCGCACCGCCGCGTCGCGGTCGTCGGCCCATCCCCAGACCTTGCCGTCGATCACATATTTCCATTTTCCCTTTTGCACCGGGCACGGAAAGATATCGACCACCGACCGGCCGAATTCGGCACGCTCGACGCTGGTAACGCCATACGCCGCATATTGATCGGTTGAAACGGTCTTCCAGTCGCTCGCAGGCATGATGTTCTCCCGTCAGGCCAATGACATGGGTCAGAATAGCACGAGTCTCACCCGCGCCGTGCCTGGCGAATCAGGTCACGATACCAACGCGCCGATTCCTTGGGTATCCGTTTTTGAGTCGGGAAATCGACATAGATCAGGCCGAAGCGCTGGCCATAGCCGGAGCCCCATTCGAAATTGTCGAGCAAAGACCAGACGAAATAACCCCGAACATCGGCGCCGGCGGCGATCGCGTCGCACATCGCCTGATGATAGACCTCCAGATATTTGATGCGGTGGGGATCGATCACCTGGCCCCGCGCATCGGGCACATCCCGGTCGCCGCCACAGCCATTTTCGGTGATATAGACGGGGAGACGATACCGCTCCGTCAAGGTGATCAATTCGTCTCGAAACATTTCGGGAAAGATCCGCCAACCGATTCCATAGTCCGGTCCGCCGGACGGCGTGTCGCCCCAGCCGAATCCCCAGGTCGTGGCCGGATCGGCCTTCGCGAAAATCGGACCGTAATGATTGAGACCGAACCAATCGATCGGACGACAGATCCTCGCCATGTCGCCGGCCTGAACATAGGGTTCGATGGCCCGGGCGATCTGCGGAGGATAATGCCCAAGGATCTGCGGATCGGGAAAGGCGCGATTCCAATGTTCGTCCAAGAGGTCCGCCGCCGCCTGATTTTCCGGCATCCCTCCTTCCGGCAACACCTTCTGACGGTTATGGATGGCCCCGATCGAGACATCCGGCACCAGGGAGCGCAGCACGTCGACGCCGGCGCCATGTGCCAGATTGACGTGATGAATGGCCTTGAGATGGGCGTTGCGGTCGGTCACCCCGGGCGCCGCCCAATCGATGGCATAGCCGAACAGAGTGAAGACCGAAAATTCGTTGAAAGTGGCAAAATGCTTCACCCGGTCGCCATAGCGCTTGGCCGCCAAAACCGCATAGTCGGCGAACCAACCGGCGCAATCGCGGTTGGTCCAGCCGCCCAAATCATCGAGACCTTGCGGCAGATCCCAATGATAGAGCGTCGCCCATGGGGTAATGCCGGCGTCCAGCAGGCTGTCGATCAGACGATCGTAGAAATCGAGCCCGGCCTCATTGACCGCCCCCTTGCCGGTGGGCAGCAGGCGCGGCCAAGCGATCGAGAACCGATAGGCATCGACACCGATGTCCTTCATCAAACCGATGTCTTCGCGGTAACGATGATAATGGTCGCAGGAAACGTCGCCATTGCTGCCGTCGCCAACGCCCCCTTTCATCTTGCAACGCCGATCCCAGATACTGGGGCCGCGACCGTCTTCGGCGACCGCGCCTTCGATCTGATAAGCCGACGTGGACACGCCCCAGAGAAAGTCGGACGGCAGCCGGTCGATGATTGTTTGAGGGTGTTTGGCCATGACGGACTCCCATCCGGTAATATCCACACGCGCTTTGGCAAATTATCGAGGAAAGCGCATACTTTGCCAATGTTTTGACTGGAACAAACGGACGACGAACGGAAGCGGTTCCGATTTCGCCGGTTCTACGACAAAGTCTTTGGGCCACAGATGGACACAGATGGACACAGATAAGCGCCGCAGGCATCCCTCATTTTGTTCAAGAGTGAGCGGATGGAGAACGCAGGAGTGCCTGCAGCTTCATCTGATCCGTGGGTATCTGTGTTTACCTGTGTTCATCTGTGGAGCCTTTCTCCCGTCTCCATGAAGTCTATCCAAGTGCAAAACGTGACTGGAAGGAACGCCATGCCCCGTTTTTTTGATGACCTCCTTCCGGCGACGGCGCCGGACCTCGCTTTTCCCGACGATTTTCTGTGGGGCGCGTCGACATCGTCTTACCAGATCGAAGGCGCCGCCAACGAAGACGGTCGCGGTCCCAGCATCTGGGATACTCATTGCAAGATGAAGGATCGGGTGAATCACGGGCACACCGGCGACGTCGCTTGCGATCATTATCATCGCTATGCCGACGACGTCCGACTGATGAAGGAGCTTGGTCTTGGCGCCTATCGGTTCTCGATCGCCTGGCCGCGCCTGCTGCCCACCGGCAAGGGGGTGGTCAATGAGGCCGGGCTCGATTTCTATGATCGTCTGATCGACAGCCTGCTGGACGCCGGCATCACGCCATGGGCGACGCTCTATCACTGGGATCTGCCGCAAGGTCTCGACGATTTGGGCGGCTGGACCAACCGCGACAGCGCCGGTTGGTTCGCCGACTACGCTGTGCTCTGCGGCAAGCGCTATGGCGACCGGGTAAAGCGGTGGGCCACCTTCAACGAATTTTCCGTCTTCACCCTGTTCGGCTATGCCTTCGGCTGGGGAGCGCCCAGCATTTCCGATCGGGCCGCCCATTTGGCCGCCATTCACCATGTCAATCTGGCGCATGGCGCGGCCGTCGACGTGCTGCGCGCATCGGTGCCACAGGCGGCGCTTGGCGCTATCCACAGCGTCCAGCCTTGCCGTCCGGCGACGGATAAGGCGGAAGACATCGCGGCGACCAGCCTGTTCAACGAACATTGGAACCTGGCGTTTCCCGATCCGCAGATCCTGGGGCACTATCCTCCGCAGATCGCCCAAGCGATCGAACCCTATGTTCGGGCCGGCGACATGGCGAAGATCTGTCGTCCGCTCGACTGGTTCGGCGTCAATCACTACGCCCCGATCTATGGCCAGGCCGACCCCAACATGCTGTGGGGTTTCGTCTTCGGCGCCCTGCCCGAGACCTTGCCGAGAAGCGGCGTCGGCTGGCCGATCGATCCTTCCGCCTTCGAGGAAACCTTGCTGGGACTCACCGAGCGCTATCGGCTGCCGATCTATGTGACCGAAAACGGCTTTGGCACCCAGTCCCAGGAGGGCCCTCGGGAAAGGGATGAATTGGACGATCAAGGACGCGTCGCCTATCTGGCCGGCGCCATCGCCGCCATGCATCGGGCCCAACAAGCGGGAGCCGACGTCAGAGGATATTTCGTTTGGTCGCTGCTCGACAATTTCGAATGGGGCGCCGGCTATGGCGACCGCTTCGGCATCGTCTACGTCGACTATGCGACCCAGGAGCGCATCCCCAAGGCCTCGGCCCGATGGTATCGGGCTTTGATCAACGCTCGCTTAGGAAGGTGACGGCGTGGCGGTCACTTCGCGAACGGCGACAATACCCGCGGTGCGTTCGAGAACGAATTTGCGACCATGCCAAGCCTCCAGCGCTCCGTGACTGCTGATGGTCATCAAGGTCGCATGCGGAAATTCTTCGTCCAACACATGAAGCATTTCCGCCTCCCCCGCCGCATCGAGAGAATCGGTCGCGTCTTCGATGAAGATCCAGTCCGGTTGACGGATCAACAGACGGGCAAATCCGAAACGCTGTTGCTCGGCCAGGGCCAGCACTTCCTCCCAATCCGCATTTTCGTAGAGCCGTTTCCTCAGATAACCCAAGCCAACCCGCGCCAAGGCCTGACCGGCTTTTTCGTCGGAACAGCCCTCGCCGCTATCCGGGTAACACAAGGCGTGCCGCAACGGACCAGAGGGAAGATAGGGCCGTTGCGGCATGAAATAGATCCGGGTATGCGCCGGTAAGGCGATACGACCGCTTCCCCAGGGCCAAACGCGGGCAACGGCGCGGAACAGGGTCACGGCCGCCGCCGGGTCTCCAACGATCAGAACCCACTCGCCGGGATTGATCTGGGCACTGAAGCGTTCGATCAGGGGGCGGCCCGACGGGTCGTCGATGGCCAAGCCCTGCAATCGCATGGACGTCGCTTCACGCGAATGCTCGACGAGAATACGGTGCTCCCCCTCGTCGACATCGCGGTTGAGATTTTGCACGGCCTCCATCAGCCCCAGCACACGTTCGACGGATGCCTTCCATTCCGCCGCCTGCCCCAGATTGTCGACCGGCCAGGACAGGGCCGCCACCGTTTGCTGAAACGCTTGCGCCGTCTGCATGAGCACACCCAACGAGATCGACCCTGCGATATAACGTGGGGCGGAAATCAGCAATGGAAAGGCGGCGCACAACACCGAATAGCCGGAACTGAAGATGGTGACGATGGACAAAGCCCGGGTTTGCCCATACCACCCGGCACGCACCCCCTTCAGCAGCGAATACAGATGCCGGCGTTCCTCCCCCTCAGCATGAAGCAGAGCGATAGACTGGGCATGTTCGCGGACCCGCACCAGACCGAAGCGATAATCGGCTTCCAGACCTTGTCGGCGATTGACGGCCTTGACCAAAGGACGACCAAGCAACAAGGCGAATGAGGTTCCCAAGGCAGCATAGAGAATGGCGATGTAAAGCAAATAGCCGGGAACATGCAGGGTCACGCCGCCCAATGTCACCTCGGCGCTCCCCGAGAGCATCCACAGGATATTGGTGAAGCTGAATAGCAGAATCGCACAATACATCAGGGAATGGCCGAGACCGATGGCATATTCGGTCGTAATCCGGATGTCCTCGGCAATCCGCCCATCCGGATTGTCATGATCACCCGAGATATAGCTCAACTGATGATGCCGCCCGCGCGATAGCCATTGCTCCAATATTTGCTGTGACAACCACCGCCGCCAGCCGAACATCAAACGCCGTTTGACGCGAAGATGCAGAGCCTGAACGACAATATTGAACAAGATGATGACGGCGATCATTGCCGCCACCAGCAGGAAGCGGTCCATCGAACGCTGTTCGAGAGCATCGAAGAGCCGCTCGCTCCACAGATTGAACATGACCGGCT
>DATNIV010000231.1:0-4086 GCA_035604255.1 Telmatospirillum sp.
AATCCTTCCACCGCGAATTTCGTTTCCGCGTAGTAGCCGGAACCGATATTGCCGACCAGACCACCCACCGACGAAATATTGACGATGTGCCCCTTGCCACGGGCCCGCATGCCGGGGAGGACGGCCTTGGTCATGGCAACGAGGCCGAACAGGTTGGTGTCGAACATGGCGCGGACGGCGTCGTCCTCGCCTTCTTCGACAGCGGCGAGGTAGCCGTAACCGGCATTATTCACCAGCACGTCGATGCCGCCGAATGCCTTTTCGGCCATGGCGACCGCTGCGTCGACATCCGCCTGGACGGTCACGTCCAGCTTGAGGGCATGCACATTGTCATGGCCGGAGACCAGATCGCGCAAAGCGTCGGGTTTGCGGGCCGTCGCGATCACGCGTTCGCCGCGTGCCGTCAGCCGTGTCGCCAACGCTCGGCCGAACCCCGTGGAACAGCCGGTGATCAGCCAAGTCCGTGATGAATCTGCCATGTCTCTCTCCTGAACTGGGTTTTTGTGTCGTCCGAACCGCCGGCCAGCCCCGTTTGTCGGGCCAACTCCGCCGAAGCGCGTTACAGCTTGATCGAGGCCATATCAATGACGAAGCGGTATTTAACGTCACCTTTCAGCAGGCGCTCGTAGGCCTGATTGATGTCCTGAATGCGGATCAGTTCGATGTCGCTGACGATGCCGTGCTCGGCGCAGAAATCCAGCATCTCCTGGGTTTCGGCGATACCGCCGATGGCCGATCCGGCGAGTTGGTGCCGCGGCAGGATCAGATTAAAGGCCGAAACCGCCAGCGGTTTCGCGGGAGCGCCGACCTGCGTCAACGTGCCATCTCGCTTGAGCAGGTGCAGATAGGCGTTGATATCGTGTTCGGCCGCCACGGTGTCGAGGATGAAATCGAAGCTTCTGGCCTGCTTCTGCATCTGGCCCGCATCCTTCGACATGACCACCTCATCGGCGCCAAGCCGAAGCGCGTCGGCCGTCTTTCCGGGCGAGGTGGTGAATGCCACGACATGCGCGCCCAGAGCATGGGCAAGTTTCACGCCCATATGGCCCAATCCGCCAAGACCGACGACGCCCACCTTCTGGCCTGGGCCGACCTTCCAGTGACGAAGGGGGGAATAGGTGGTGATGCCAGCGCACAACAAGGGTGCGGTGGCGGCCAGGTCAAGCGTCGGCGAAACCTTGAGGACGAACGACTCTTTGACGACGATGCTTTCGGAATAGCCGCCGAAGGTGACGCCACCCGAATGCTTATCCTCGCCGTTGTAGGTGAATACGGGCAACTGTTCGCAATACTGTTCCAACCCGTCGCGGCAATCGGGGCAAGTGCCGCAGGAATCCACCATGCAGCCCACGGCAGCCAGATCCCCTTCCTTAAATTTCGTCACATGACGGCCGACTTGGGTCACGCGACCGACGATCTCGTGGCCGGGGACACAGGGGAAAATAGTGTTGTTCCATTCATTGCGGGCCTGATGCAGGTCGGAATGGCAGACGCCGCAATAAAGGATTTCAATCACCACGTCCTCCGGAGTCGGGGCGCGGCGTGGAATAGCTTGCAGGGACAGAGGCGCGGTCGCGGTCGCCGTGCCGTAAGCCTTGACGTTGTGAGAGTGTGCGTGAGGTGTCTCGGATGAAGAGACAGAGTGTTCAGACATGCGCAAATCTCCCGGATGCGGGGGCTATCGTCAGGGGACGGGCCGGTTGTCGGCGGGGCCAAAGGTTGGACGCCGTTTCGCCCGGTCTGTCGGTCTCTGACGATAGCCGAGAGTGCGGTCGCACCATTAGTCCGATCCTGCAAATTTCCTGCACGATCCCGCAAATTATGGTGCCGACGCTGCTTAAACGTGAATGTTCTGGGCTAGAGCCCTGCGTCATGATCTCTTCCTGTCTCCACATGTCGATTCGGCAGATTGGCATGTTCGCGCGTTCTTTTTTATCAGCGGCCAACGCGGCTCTGCAGATGTGCCGGGTAGCGATCCCCTTGCACGGTGACCTTGGAGAGTGCGCTGTCGATGTCGCGGAGGTCATCGGGCGTCAGTGTGACTCCGGCCGCTCCGATATTCTCTTCCAACCGGTGTAATTTCGTGGTGCCGGGAATCGGAACGATCCACGCCTTCCGAGCCAGCAGCCAAGCGATGGCGATCTGGGCGCGTGTTGCCTGCTTGCCCGTCGCGATGTCGCCGAGCACTTCGACCAGGGTCTGATTGGCCTTGAGAGCCGCTGGCGCGAAGCGGGGGACGACGTTGCGAAAATCGGAGCTGTCAAACGTCGTGGTTTCGCCGATCGCACCGGTGAGAAAACCCTTGCCCAGAGGGCTGAACGGAACGAAGCCGATCCCGAGCTCTTCCAGTGTCGGCAGGATTTCCGCCTCGGGCTCACGCCACCACAAGGAATACTCGCTTTGCAGGGCTGTGACGGGCTGAACGGCATGAGCGCGCCGGATCGTCTGAGCGCCTGCTTCGGACAAGCCGAAATGCTTGACCTTGCCGTCCCGGATCAGGTCCTTGACCGTGCCGGCGACGTCCTCGATCGGAACATTCGGGTCGACGCGGTGTTGATAGAACAGATCGATGACGTCGACCTTCAGTCGCTTCAGCGACGCCTCGGCGACCTGCTTGATGTGCTCCGGTCGGCTGTTCAGGATTTGCTGCTTGCCGTCATCGCCGAATGTGAAGCCGAATTTGGTGGCGATCACGACGTTGCCACGGAACGGCTCAAGGGCTTCGCCCACCAGGTCCTCGTTGGTGAACGGACCGTAGACTTCCGCGGTGTCGAAGAAGGTGACGCCGCGCTCGACGGCGGTGCGGATCAATGTGATTGCGTCCTTCCGATCCGTGGCCGGTCCGTAGCCGTGGCTCAGTCCCATGCAGCCAAGGCCAATGGCCGAAACCTCAAGGTCGCTGTTTCCCAGTTTGCGTTTCTGCATTGTCTTGCTCCATTAAAGTGCGGTCCCGAGCCCAGCCGGCATCGGTCAGACGGCCCTTGGTCCGGCACCACATTGTTCGTCGCTGACCTGTTCCATCCAGTCGACCACGTTGCCGTCGAGGGCCTCGGCAATGGCGATGTGGGTCATGGCGGTGTTCGCCGCCGCACCGTGCCAATGCTTTTCGTTCGGTTCGAACCAGACGGTGTCGCCGGCTCTGATCGCCTCGACCGGACCACCATCCCGCTGGACCCAGCCAAAGCCGGCGGTGACGATCAGCATCTGCCCGAGCGGGTGCGTGTGCCAGGCCGTGCGGGCGCCCGGTTCGAAGGTGACGATCGCACCGCCTAGTCGGGCCGGCTCGCTTCCCTTGAACGGCGAGTCGATACGGACCGTACCGGTAAACCACTCGGCCGGCCCTTTGACCGACGCCTGAGAACCGCTTCTGATGATGTCCATTTTTGAATTCCTTCATGCAACAGTGACGTCTTGTTATCTGGCGACTGTTGACGAGGAGATTTGTAACAGGGGCGGCGACAGGCGATTAGATGGTAAAATGCGCAAGAACTTATGAGTTTTATTCATGAGTGCCGAGCGGCCACAGCCTCCTCGCCCACAAGGGGGCGGCCTTACTCGCCCCTGCTGCTCAAGACCCGGCTCAGAACGTCGTTCGCATTGTCGCTTTCGCTCTTACCGACGTTTGCTTCGAGCACCAATATGAGGCCTCTGAGCTGGGCTTCGGTCAGTCCGACATTGAGCCCGACGTTAAGGTGGGACTGTAGCTGGGCGTTGACGCCTTGCATGTTGGACAGGGCCGAAATGGTAGCGATCTCCCGGCTCTGGAAATCCAGATTGTCGCGGCCGAAAATGTCGCCGAACAGGTGGTCTTTCAAGAAGGCATCGATGGCGGGGGCGCGTGGCTGGGCCAATTTTTGGAAAAGTTTTAACGCGTAATAAGCGAAACAGGCATACATGCCCATGATGGTGAGATATTCGGCGAAAAACCCAAAAACAAAGTCATCAAAATTCCAGTAATCAAAAGAGTACTCTGCAGTCAGTTTTGATAAAATGCTTCTATCGAAAGAAGAAATTGCGCCACAAACAGCGACCATCACCGACAGAATGCGCAGCGAATTGGTCCAGATGCGACTTATCCCGGCGATG
>DATNIV010000232.1:0-2969 GCA_035604255.1 Telmatospirillum sp.
TTCGATGGCGATGATGTGACGCGCTCCGGCTTCCAGCAAGGCGCGGGTCAGGCCCCCCGGTCCTGGTCCGATCTCGATGGTGGTTCCTGAGGACAGGTCTCCGGCGGCGCGGGCGATTCGTCCGGTCAAATTGAGATCGAGCAGGAAATGTTGGCCCAGGGATTTACGTGCGGCCAGGCCATGGGCGGCGATCACTTCGCGGAGCGGTGGAAGGCTAGCCACGGCGGTTGGCCATGTCCCGCGCGATCTTCAGAGCGGCGATCAGGCTGTTGGGGTGGGCTTGTCCACGGCCGGCCAAATCCAGTGCCGTTCCGTGATCCGGTGACGTGCGGACGAACGGCAGGCCGAGCGTCACATTGACTCCACCGTCAAAGTCGATGGTTTTCAGCGGAATGAGCGCTTGATCGTGATACATGCAGAGAGCGGCGTCATAGCGGGCCCGGGCTCGCGGGTGGAACATCGTGTCGGCGGGAAGCGGGCCGACGACGTCGATCCCGGCGCGACGCAACTCTTCGACGGCAGGAGCGACGATTTCCTGGTCTTCGGAGCCCATGGCTCCTCCCTCTCCGGCATGCGGATTGAGGCCGGCGACGGCCAGACGGGGGTGTGTGATGCCGAAATCCTTGCGAAGGGCGAGGGCCGTCATCAGCCCTGTCGCCACAATTTCATCGATTGACAGCTTTTGAATGGCGGAACGCAAAGCCAGATGGATGGTCACCGGGACCACTTTAAGGTCTGAAGACGCCAGCATCATCACCACTCGACCGCCCCCGGTCAGGGAACTTAAAAACTCGGTGTGGCCAGGAAACCCAAATCCGCCGTCATAGAGAACTTTTTTGTGGATGGGATTGGTGACCACCGCGGCGGCTTGCTTGCCGAGCGTCAGGGTCACGGCCTCTTCGATCGCCCCGATAACCGCTCGGGCATTGGCCGGATCGGGATGCCCCGGCTGGCTGATGGTCGGCAATGGACGGTGCAAGACCGGCAGGGCATCGTTGAAGCAGTCGATCGCTTGTGCCGGTTCGGCAATGGTCCGAACGGAGACCCCCGTCGCCAGCCGATGCGCAAGGGCGGACAACCGTTCAGCGTCGTCGATCATGAAGAAAGGCGTCAGTGCCGCGTCGGTCCGGGCTTTCCAGGCGGCAATGGCGATTTCTCCGCCAATGCCGGCTGGCTCTCCCATGGTCAGCGCTAACGGCAGGACTCCCGTCACGTCCGATTACACGCGGATTTCAACAAAAGCGGCCCGCCGAAGATTGCGGATATACCGCTTCGCCATGATGTCCAATTGTTCGTCCTCGATACGGGTCCGAATATCATCGCGTGACGGCAGTCCACTTTTCGGGTCGACGCGGCCGCAAACGGTGAATATGCGTCGAGAGCGGTTTTCTTCCAATGGCGTGCTGACTTGTCTTGGCCCGAGGCCGGAAATCAGAGAGAAGACCTCCGCGGGAATCTCCGAACGTTTGATTTTCGGAGCGCGACTGTAATCGGCCGTCGCGATAACCTGCTTGATTTGTTTTTCGTCTTCGTCGCAGCTCTTGTCGGACGCGATCAGGTCACGCATTTGTTTCAATTGCGTCTCGCGCTCGGCGGGTGTGGATCCCGGCAGAACGGGCAGATGAATTGTCATGATGTCGTAAATCGGTTCACCCTGCTCGCCTTGACCGGCCAAGCGCTTATCGCGCAGGAGCATAATGTGAAAACCGTCAACCGTGCGGATCGGGGGCGTGATATTGCCTTTATCGATTTTGGCGAGGGCCGCCATTAATTCGTCATCGAGCGAGCCCTGCGCAATCCACCCGAGATCGCCGCCCGCTGCGCCGGTTTGGCTGAATTGGCGGGCCAACGCGGGGAAGGGCGCGCCTTGATGCATCTGTTCGATCAGCCGCTCGGCGAGCGTGCGAACTTCAGCCTCACGTCTCACGTCGTCGACGGCCAGGAATATCTCGGCAACCAAATATTCTGGCTTTCCGAGATTGGCCTGTAACGAGGCCAGGCGGGCATCGATTTCGGCTTCACCGATGTGAAGATCGGGGACCAATTCGTGACGAACCACGCGAACCCAGGAGAGTTCGGCGCGAATTTGCTCGCGCATGGTGTCAAGTTCGATTCCTTTGCTCTTCAGGAAAGGTTCGAACGATCCCGCCGGCATATTGTTCTGTCGCTCAATCGTAGCGATGCTCGATGCGATTTCCGCCGGCGAGATCGAGATCTTCAGCCGTTTCGCTTCTTGCGTTTTCAGGCGATCGTCGATCAGCCCGCGTAACACCTGCGGTCCGACACGGCTTCGCGATTCCATGGTGTCGGGAAAATTGGACGACGCCAACGCGAGGCGCATGCGTTGCTCAAGGTCGTGCAAGGTGACGATGTCATCGTTGACGACCGCGGCGACCCGTTCGGTCTCCTGGGCAGCGACGGGAAGAGCGCACAGCAGCAGAACAGCCAAGCCGCGCAGAACGGAAAGAAGAGGAGAGCGGAGCGTCATCATGGTTCAGAATACGTCCACAGGGATTATACCCAAAGTCTTAAGGTTAATGCTGAACAAGAGATAATGCCCAGCGACGAATGTCCTGACGGTGGTGTGGCGGGCTCCCCCCTCAGCACTCAGGGCGAGGCACTCGTCCTCATAAATTATCCTGACGCCAGTCTGCAGCGGCGCGGCTTTGGACCCAAGCGTTTGGGAGGTATAGATCTGTGTCTGCCAATAATGGGATACCTGCGCCGTGGCCGTCATGTCCAATTGTTCCCGCGCATCATAGAGACTGGTGGGATTCAGCCGATCGTAAAAAACATAACCGGTCGTCAGATTCAATGGTCGAGGACCGATGGAGGTGGAGATTTCGCTGCGACGCAAGTCCAATTTGTCTTTGTCCATGCGGAAGCTGTATTGCGTCGAAAAATTGGTAGACGGGGCAAAGTTGGCTCGTCCAACGATATCCGACATACGATGATCGAGGCCGCTGCCT
>DATNIV010000233.1:0-2792 GCA_035604255.1 Telmatospirillum sp.
CTCGAATGGTCTGTGGCGACAGGCGGCGCGCTGGTCGTCGCCGGCGTGTGGTTGATCAACCGTGTTGAGGTGCGGGGTGGCCGCCGGCCACAGTCTGTCACTGGGCTGGACGGAAAAAGGTCGCCGGTCATTTGGCCAAGCTCTGAATGATGCGGATGACGACCGCCTTGATTTCCTCGGCCGCCTTCGGGTAGCGCTTTTTGACGCCCTCATCCAGGATAAGCTCTCTTCGAACATTGGGCCGAACGATCTTGGCCGCAACGAATGCGCCGGAGTCATATTCCACCTTGATGGCGCCATAGCCGAGTATGGCAGGGCCGATAGACTCGGCGACCAGCGATTTCAGCGTTGCCAGCCCTTCAACTTCGGCTTCCATCCGGATGGTCAGCCCCTGTTTCCGCGCGGCATCTTCCAACAGAGCGCGCACGACATGCCCTTTGGGCGGAAGGAGAAGTTTGTATTGAAGGGCCGCCGATAGCGATATCGTTTCTTTCCTGATGTCGATCACGCCTCTTCGGGCGCACAGATAGAGATCCTCGAACAGCAGCGAGCGGCTGGCCTTGTCGCCTCGTTCGCGCAGATTGACGGCCAGATCGAACTGGTTGTCATCAACGCCTGCGCGCAGCTGCAGGCTGGTGCCTTCCGAGATCCTGAGCTGGATTTGCGGATAGCGCGTCTTGCAGTCCCGAAGCAACTGCGGCGCGACCAAGGGGGCGATGGACGCCAAAAGACCAACCGACACGATTCCGTCGAGTTGAACCCGACGGTCTCGCATCGCCATTTCCGCCGCATTGACGGCGCCGAGAATGGCTTTTGCGTGCACCAACAGCGCAAGCCCGGCCTCTGTCGGCTCCACGCCATCAGACCGACGGTAGAGCAGGGGTTCTCCGACGATCTTTTCGAGTTCCGCAATGTGATAGCTCAACACCGGCTGCGTGACGCCCGACAGGCTCGCAGCACCCGTCAGGGAGCGTTTTTCGCAAATATGGACGAAAAACGTCAGGCGCCTGATCTCAAACCCCATGCCGCCACCCCACCTTACTGCCACAAGGACCTATCCAAATCTTCTATACCATTTAAGAAGTTTTGAATTAGCAATTTTATAACGATCCGCGCAGATTCAGGGCAATAACGCCAACAGGAAATCGTCTGCAAGGAGGGAGGGATGTCGGCGACGGCGAAGGGGTCTGCGCGGCTGCGCGCAATTCAGTATGGGGTGGTGGCTCAGCTTTCCGTAATCGGAATGATCAACTATCTCGATCGAGCGACACTCGCCATTGCCAACCCGCTCGTACGACAGGATATGGGCCTATCCGTCGCGCAGATGCTCTGGCTCAGTTGCGCCATGTTCTTCGGCCAACTTTCCGGTTCGTTCACCGTCCCGTTGATCGCCGGTGCCGTGATATCGACAATCGGCGCGGCGATCTATTGGTTCGTCCCAAAGAGGCCGATTACCGTCAACGATCTCGCTGAACAGCCGAGATGATCCCCGATAAATCCCCGCATTTCCGGGGCCTGGATGAAGGGCCCGGCTCGCTTCCGGAAGGAAGCCAATGTGATCACCCGCATACCCACAAGCCAAGGAGATGAAGCCATTATGTCCTCAGGAATAACCAAGAACCCCTCCGCACCGCAGGTAAAGCCCGAGATCATCGCGGCTTTGCGCAACATCGCCGTTTCGCTGCTGAGCGACAATCTGCACCGAAACCGCGGCAGCATTGAACTGACCCCCTACCATATTCCAGCCCCGCTTGCCGGAACGGCCGTAACCGTACGCACCCGCGGGGGAGACAATTTGGCGGTTCTGCGCGCCTATGACTATTGCCGTCCCGGCGACGTCATGGTGATCGATGCCGAGGGGGATCTGCGCAACGCCGTCTTTGGCGGCATCATGTCCTTTGCCGCGCATTCCATGGGGCTCGCCGGCATGATTGTCGATGGCGCCATTCGCGACATTGACGAAATAGGCGCGCGGACCTTCCCGGTTTATGCGCGCGGCGTTAGCCATCGCGGTCCTTTTAAGGACGGTCCGGGCGAAATCAATGTGCCGATCACCGTGGGCGGCATGGTGGTTTGCCCCGGGGATATCGTTGTCGGTGATCGGGACGGGCTTTGCGCCTTTTCTCCCGACATCGCCACGGCGGTTATCGAAAAAGCGCTCGCGCAGCATGCGAAGGAAGAAGCGACGATGCAGGCGATCAGGGACGGTCGTTGGGATCGCTCCTTTGTCGACGCCCTGGAAGCGCGGTGCATGAACTAATACCGACGTACGCTGATGAGAACGCATCAGCGCCTTCAGGCGCCAGCGCCGGTCGCGGCCGATACCAATCGGCGATTAAGTCAATCTCGCCGCTGGTTGGTATCGTCTGATTTCAGACGAAGAACCCAGGCCGGTTGGCGCGGCTTCCGCGGCAATCACCGTCTTCCCGTTCCAGCCGGCCCCCTGCTAATATAACCGAAATCACGCTGTTGCTGACGGCGACAGAACGGACGGTTACTGCCGGATCGCCTCCCTAAAATGCGATGCCAGCGGCATGAGTATGAGACATAGAGGTTAAACTAAAGGCCATGGAAGCAGCTTCGTCTGTCGCGGCGTCGGCGCTCGGGTTGGACCGAGCGGGACGGGTGGAAACCCGCGGCGTTGATTTCATCCCCGAAAATGAACGGCGGTCCCGTCCGCGCGATCTTGCCTGGGTGTTTTTCGGGGGCCAGCTCTGCTATGGCTCGATCCTGGTCGGGTCGCTACCGGTGGCCTGGGGACTGTCCTGGTGGTCGGCTTTTACCTCCATCCT
>DATNIV010000234.1:0-4975 GCA_035604255.1 Telmatospirillum sp.
ACGATGGCCTTTCAACGCCGATGACGTTCTCCAGCGCGCTGGCGTCGGCCAATGATGCGAAGACCACGCCGTCAACCGATACGATCGTTGCCGGGCCCACCGCCTTGCAGGGACTTTCGCAAACCCAGGAAAGCGCCGGCACAAACGCCACGCAAACGGTTCGTCAAACCGTTCAGCCAAGTCCGGTCGATCAAATCAAAGTGCAGTTAAGCAAAAGCTTGAAAGACGGTGCCGATACCTTGAGCGTGCAGTTGCACCCTGAGGATCTGGGACGCGTCGACGTCAAGCTGGAGATGCAAAACGGGCAAGTCAAAGCGACGATCACCGCGGATCGGCCCGAAACATTGCAACTGTTAAAAAACGATGCCAGCACCCTACAACAGTCTTTGAACAACGCAGGCCTCGGCACCGACGCCAATTCGCTCAGCTTCCAACTGCGCGGAGAACAGCAGCAGCAGCAACCGCAGCAACAAGCCGGGCAAAACGGGACGAGTGCTTTCGCCGGCGGCAGCGACGAATCCCTCGAAGACGAGACGGCCAACGCCTTGGTGGCCGCGGCAGCCCTTCAACGAACAAACGGCGGCAACAACGGCATTGATATCAATGTTTAGGTAACAACGCCGGCCCTCAAAAACCGGCTCCAAAGACTGATCCCACCGTCCCTGGCAGCGCTGCTTGCAAGGCGCAGCCCGGCAACTTTTGCCTGGCTGTTAACTTGTGATTCATCTTCAAGGTATAGCGTCGGCTGGATGGAAAAAGCTGCGCAGGACCACGCGCCAGCGCTTTGGGGAAGCCAGCCGTGAACGCATTCCTTCAGTCTCTCAAGAATCTCGGAACGATGCGCCTGACCGCCATCGCGGGAGGCGGCGTTGTGGTCTTGGCCTTCGTCATCTACATGATGGCGCGCATGTCCTCGCCACCGATGGAGATGCTTTACGGCGGCCTCGACCTGCAAGACGCCAATATGATCGTCACCAAGCTGCAGGCCGAAAAGGTCGTCTATGAGCTGCGGCGCGAAGGCTCGGAAGTCTGGGTGCCCCGGGATCGCAAGCTCGACCTCAGAGTCAAATTGGCCGAGCAACAATTGCCGAGCGGCGGCTCGGTCTCGACCGGGTACGAGGTCTTCGACAAAGGCGACATGCTGGGTTCCACCAGCTTCATGCAAAACGTCAATCTGGTCCGTGCCATGGAAGGCGAACTGGCGCGAACCATCCGCACCATCGATCGCGTGAAATCGGCCCGCGTCCATCTGGTGATGCCCAAGCGGGAAATGTTCAGCCGGGATGTCCAGGATCCTTCGGCCTCGATCGTCTTGAAGATGGATGGCGGCGGCCGACTGTCGAAACCCCAGATTCAAGCCATCCAGCATCTGGTGGCCTCGGCCGTTCCGAAGCTGAAGCCGGGACGCATCTCCATCGTCGACGACAAGGGGACGCTCCTCGCTCGTGGCACGGATGACGACCATCAAGCGGCGGCGGAAAATGCCGCCGAAATGAAACTGAACACCGAACAACGGCTCCAGCGCACCATTGAGGATTTGCTGGAACGCTCTATCGGCCCGGACCGCGTTCGCGCCGAAGTGTCCGTCGAATTGGATCTCGACCGTATCGCCACCACGCAGGAGACCTACGACCCGGACAGCAAGGTCGTTCGCTCTCAGGTCACCGTCGAGGAAGGCGAGCAGACCCAGGATGCGGAAAGCAATTCGGTCAGTGTGCAGCAAAACCTCCCCGACGCTGGCGCCAACAACGCCGGCGCGAAAAGCCAAAGCAAGCAAAACCGCACGCAGGAAACGATCAATTACGAAATCTCCAAGACCGTCAAAAATCAGGTCAAGGAGTTGGGCGCCATCAAGCGTATCACCGCCGCCGTCCTGGTCGACGGCAGTTATGGGCCGGCGGCTGAAGGCCAAAAGAAACTGACCTTCCAACCGCGTACCGAAAAGCAAATGGATCAATTGGCGGCTTTGGTCCGCAATGCCATCGGCTATGACGCCAATCGCGGCGACCAGGTCGAAGTCACCAATATGCCCTTCGCCGGCCATGATGAACCGGAACCGGATGGTTCGGAAAACAAGCTGTTCGGCTTCGATCGCGACTTCGTCGAAAAAGTGGCGTCCAACCTCGGGCTCTCGGTGGTGGCCATTCTCTTCCTCTTGCTGGTCTTGCGTCCCCTGGTCAGCCGGGCCGTGGAATCGATGGCGGCTCAGGGCATGAGCGATCGCCGGATGCTGACCGAAGGCGCAGGGCCACCTTTGTTGGGGCCTGGCGCCATGCCGCCGGCTCCGGCCGCCGGCATGCTGCCCGACGAAATGGAGACCGTCGACGAACTGATCGATATCGACAAAGTCGAAGGCCGCGTGAAGGCATCTTCGATCCGAAAGATTGGCGAAATCGTCGAAAAGCATCCGGAAGAAGCGTTGGGCATCATACGGGGCTGGATGTATTCCGACACCTAATCCATAAACCCTCTTACCGTTAGGGCCGGGACCGAGTGCCATGGCACGCATGAAAGAAGATTATCGCAGCCTGACCGGACCGCAAAAGGCGGCCATTCTGATGCTGTCCTTAGGCGAAGAACAGTCATCGCGAATCTTTGCCATGATGGATGACGAGGAAATCAAGGAAATCTCGCAGACCATGGCCAATCTCGGCACGGTCAATGCGGGTGTGGTCGAACGCCTGTTCGTGGAATTCGCCGATCAAATTTCCTCGACGGGCTCGCTGGTCGGTTCGTTCGAAAGTACCGAGCGCCTGTTGCTCAAGACGCTGTCCAAGGACCGCGTCGAGATCATCATGGAAGAAATCCGCGGCCCCGCCGGTCGCACCATGTGGGACAAGCTGGGCAACGTCAACGAAACGGTTCTGGCCAATTATTTGAAGAACGAATATCCGCAGACCGTCGCCGTCGTCCTTGCCAAGATCAAAGCCGACCACGCCGCCCGCGTGCTGTCATTGCTCCCCGAAAACTTCGCCATGGAAGTGATCATGCGCATGCTGCGCATGGAGGCGGTGCAAAAGGAAGTCCTGGATGGCGTCGAAAAAACGCTGAGAACGGAGTTCATGTCGAATCTGGCTCGGACGGCGAGACGTGACGCCCACGAATTGATGGCCGATATCTTCAACAACTTGGATCGCAACGCGGAAAACCGCTTCATGAGCGCGTTGGAAGAGCGCAACCGCGAATCGGCCGAGCGCATCAAGGCGCTGATGTTCACCTTCGAAGATCTGGTCCGCATCGATATGGCCGGCATCCAGACCCTGCTCAGAAGCGTCGAAAAGGACAAACTGGGCATGGCACTGAAGGGAGCCTCGGATACTATCAAGGAATTGTTCTTCAAGAATATGTCGGAACGCGCCGGCAAGATGATGCGCGAAGACATGGATGCGATGGGGCCGGTACGGCTGCGCGACGTCGACCAGGCGCAAAGCGCCATCGTCGTGCTGGCCAAGGAGTTGGCCGCCAGCGGACAGATTGTCATTTCCGAAGGCCGCGAAGAAGACGAGTTGGTGTATTAATGGCGAAATTGCAAAAATATCTCTTCGATTTGGATTTCGACGCACCGCCGCCGCGACCGGTCATGGAGGTCATGGAGGGGGCCGAGTTCGATATCCCTGCTGACGAGATGGAAGAAGAGCTTCCCCCGCCACCGCCGACGTTCTCCGAAGAAGAACTGGCGTTTGCAAGGCAACAGGCGATGGAAGCCGGCCGCCAGGCTGGCATCCAAGAGGCTGTGGCATCCACGGAACGGCTGCTCGCCCTTTCCGCCGAAGCGATCGCGGCAAACCTGCAGAACATCGCCATCGCCCAGCAACAGGCGAATGACGATCGAATGCGCGACGCCGTCTCCGTCGCCCTGACGGTGGTTCGCAAGCTGCAACCCGAAATGTCGCGTGACCACGCTTTGGAAGAGATTGCTGGTGTCGTTCGGGAATGTCTGGCCCATATTGAAAAGGACGTGCGCGTCACTATTCGGGTCAACCCGGCCCATATCGACAGTATCCGCCATTTTGCCAATCAAGCGGCCGAAGCGACGGGATTTGAGGGCAAGCTGGTCTATACCGCCGATCCCCGAATTGTTACCGGTGATTGCCGGGTCGAATGGGGCGATGGGGGGGCCGAACGCGATCAGGCGCGCCTATGGACTGAAATCGATGCCGTCATCGCCCGCGCCATGGGTGAAATGCCGTATGGCCCGACGACCGAAGAAAGCGAAGGCCAGAGTGAGCCTATGGAGAGTGTTTGATGTCGGATCTTGAGTTGAACGAACTGAAATCGGACATGATGGATTCCGAACTCCCGGATGGACCTCGCTCGGCACGCGATTTGGAAGCCGTCTATGACATTCCGGTGCAGGTTTCGGCGGTTCTCGGCAAGGCAACGATGCAAGTCAACCAATTGCTGAAGCTGGGCCGCGGCGCCGTCGTCGAACTCGATCGCAAGGTCGGCGAAGCCATCGACATCTATGTCAACAACCGATTGGTCGCCCGCGGAGAGGTGGTGGTTGTGGAGGATCGACTTGGAGTGACCATGACGGAAATCATCAAGACCGATCGCAGTTGAGTCGGTGGAGTAGGAAAGCATGCAACTTCTGATTATCGGCAGCCTTGACGGGCAAGTGGGAGCAGCCAGCCAGATGGCCATGGCGCGAGGCGCCAAGGTGACCCATGTCGATACCGTCACCAGCGGACTCGAAGTGTTACGCACCGGCCCCGGCGCGGACTTGGTGATGATCGACGTCAAATTCGACGTCAAGGCCCTGGTCGACAGTCTGGTCAGCGAGCGCATCAATGTTCCGGTCATTGCCTGCGGTATCGGCACCGACGCCAGCGCGGCGGTTCGCGCCATTCGCGCCGGCGCCAAGGAATATATCCCGCTTCCTCCCGATGCCGACCTGATCGCCGCCGTCATTGCCGCCGTCACCGAAGAAACGCACACGATCGTCTATCGGGACCCCGTGATGGGACAACTGATT
>DATNIV010000235.1:0-11055 GCA_035604255.1 Telmatospirillum sp.
GGCGCCTTGCCGCGATGATCCTCGCCAAAAAAGAGTGTGGTCGTCGGATAGGGAAGCAGGATGCCATCGGCGTCGAAACGCTTCTTGATGCGGCGGTTGAACTCCCGCCCAACGGTCCATTGCTTGCCGGGCAAGGTCTTGAAACGACCCCCGATCACCACCGCCGAATCGGTGAATTTGTCGATTCCGAAGACCTCGATCGGATCGATGAGGTGGAGACCGATTTCTGCGTCGTTGCGCATTTCCTCACCCAGCTCCTTGATCACCTCGATCACGGAATCGATGTCCTCGCGGTAGGACACGCCCAGTTCGAACACATGGAACCCGAAATCGCGGCTTAAGTTGATCACGCTGGCCACGTTGCTGAAGGGTAAGGTGTGAACCTGTCCGGTGGCGTCTCTGAGCCGCATGGTCCGGATGGTCATGCCCTCGACGGTCCCGGTATGATCGGCAATCTTCACCGTATCGCCGACGGCGATGGTGTTTTCAAACAGGATAAACGCTCCGGTGATCACGTCTTGCACCAGCTTTTGCGACCCGAAACCGATGGCCACGCCGACAACCCCGGCACCGGCCAGCAGCGGCGCCGTGTTGATGCCCAGTTCGGAAAGCACGATCAAGGCAACCACGACCATCAGCACGACCATGATCACATTGCGCAACAGCGGCAACAGCGTGCGGACCCTGGCGCTGCGTTCGACCGTCCGTCCATCGGCGTCCGTCCTGGCCAGATAACGCTCGATCGAGGCATTAACCAGTTCCCAAAAGATCAGAGCGCCGATCAACACAGCAACGATCGAAACGGTGCTGGTGATCAGACGACGGCCAATATCCGACGTCAGCCAGGCCACGGTATTGGCGCCCCAGGCCTGGGCGAGCGCCAGCAGGGTCAGCAAGACGACGGTGCCCCGCACCATATTGTGCATGACGGTCAGATAGCGGTTCGCTCGGGATTCCAATTGCGGAAATTGACGCCGCAGATCGTCGCTGATGGAAAAGGCCCGTTCGACCAAACGAGCCAGAACTCCGACCAGCAGATTGGCGGCGACCAGGATGACCACGGTGAGTATCGAAGCCTGGACGATGAAATCGAACCCCCCTTTGACCTGCAAGGCCCATATGGCAAAAGAGGCGATGATGTACAGACTGGCCAGGACATGCCACACGTCGGCCAAACGATCCCGCAATCGTTCGATTTTTCCCGAAAGCACGGTCTTGAGGCCACGACTGCGGATCCAGACGCTCACGGATTGGCGATTCTGCAGAACCAGAATGACCAGCAACGTCCCCACCACCAGCCCCAGCATCTTGAGAGAGAAATTATACCCGCTTTTCGGCAAGCCGAGCAGCTTCAGAGCCTGAACGAGGAAATAGCCCCAGACCCCGGTGAAGATCATCCGGCGCGCCCAGATGAAGAGATAGGTCGCCGTTTCGTCGTCGAAGGGCACGAATCGGATGCTCGCGCTGCCCGGCATCAAAACGGCCTGAACCAGAACGAGAAGAAAACGGACCAGCACATAGGCCATCACAACCATGACGGTCGCTTGCCGGGCATCGCCACTTTGGGTCAGCGGCGGAATCGACTGCAACACATGCGCCGCCAGAATAAAGGCGGCGATCGGCAGCAATTCCAGCACGCCGCGCCCCGCGGCAAACGGCACGCGCAGCCAGCGATTGGTGGTCCGATGGTTTTCCAGCAGCCGCCGGGGCCGCCGCAACAGCAGCTTCATCAGCCACTCGACAATCAAACCGCCGCATAAGGTCGCCGCCAACTTTCCCAGGACATCGACCCAGGTCGCACGCAACTTGGGATCGCTGGCTTGGCGCCCCAACCAATCGACCAAATGACCGACATCGGCGAGCGCCGTCGCCGTCGCCAGCACATCGTCGCTGAGATCCTGGACCTTGTCGGAAATCAGGCTAAGCAAACCCGGATCATCACTCTCCTGCCCGCTCTTATCGGCGGCAATCAACAGCTTGAGCTGGCTTACCAACTTCTGCCGGCCTTGAGGGTCTTCGATCACTGAAATCAGGCGTTCGACATCGGCCTTGTTGGCCGCAGAGGAATGATCCCCACCGCTCGCCGCGTTCACGGGAACCGTTTCGGCGGCCAGCGCATGCGAAGACGACATGCCGAGCCACCCGGTGAGCAAAAAGATGGCGAAAAGGGGAGAAAAAAAACGACGGGTTACTTGTAGGTTGGGAAGGGACATGGCAAACCATTAACTCTGTGAGTACTGTCTTCCGTTGGGTATCCACCCCTCAAATAATGGGGGCATCCCATCCATTGCAAGGACCAATGGCTCATGACCGTCACCATCTACCACAACCCCAGATGCGGCAAGTCGCGCGATACCCTGAACCTCATCCTATCCAAAGGGATCGCCCCCAAGATCGTCGAATATCTGAAAACACCCCCGTCGGCCGCCGAACTCAAACAAATCCTGGGGTGGCTGGGGATGTCCGCCAAGGACATTCTTCGCAGCAAGGAGGCCGCCGAAAACGGCATCGATCCGAACCTGCCGGACGATCGCCTGATCGCAGCCATGATCGCGCATCCGATCGCCATCGAACGGCCGATCGTCGTCGCCGACGGCCGCGCGCGGCTGGGACGTCCACCCGAAAAGGTCTTGGAAATCCTGTAGACCGTCATCTATCCCCGTTACCGGCGATTGACAGTTTTCGTGCTGCCGACTAACACCAAACGGAAGCTTGTCTTAGCGTCATTTTTTACCCGAGGCCCGACCATGCCCGCCCTGTCGAAAATTGTTCTCCTGCCCGCAGTCCTCCTTGTCTTCGCCGCCGCTTCGGCCCAAGCCAGCGATGTTAGCGATGTCGCCCGCCGCGTCGGTCTGCCGGTGCCGATCGTCGAGACGGTGGTGAAAAATATCGACGCCTTCTTTTCCTCCGACAACACTCCCGACAATCGGATGACCAGCGGCCTGTTCAAGGAATTGACCCTGAAGGCGGTCAAAACCCACATGGGACGACTTGATGAAGGCGGGCCCGGAAAAGCGTCGGAAAGCAGCGCCGAAGAGAAAAATGCGACTTATAAAGTGACGGTACGCACCACCCGCCATGAATCCACTGAGACGGCGGACTGCGTCGAAACCAGTGCCACGGTAAGCGGTTCCGAAGGCGTCGCGGTCATCCAGGAGGGCGCCTTCACCTTCGACAGCCTGCATCCCAAGACCAGCTCCTATTCCTGGAAAATGACCTTTTGCCGGACGCCCTTGAATGGCGGCGGTGACTACTCCGATTGGCAGTTGCGATAAGGCTCTACCAACGTGCGCTGATGAGAACGCATCAGCGCCTTCAGTCGCCAGCGCCGCCATCCGGCGGCTTCGGCTTTCGCCGGACGACCGGCGCGGCCGCAGTCGCGGCCGATACCAACCAGCGATTAAGTCAATCTCATCGCTGGTTGGTATTATTCCTCGTCCGGACTGCCGAGCTCCAACAAAACCTCGGCCGGTCCGGCCGGAAGTTCGGCCACGGCACGGAGTTTCCGGTCGATCGCCCGCTTGCGCACGGAGATATGGGTGATGCTGTCCGAGGCTTCGGTCAGTTTCTTCTGCACCTTGTCCAAGATCTCGCCATATTTCCCGAATTCGGTCTTCACCGCGCCCAAGATTTCCCAAACCGCACTCGACTGCTTCTGGATGGCCAGGGTCTTGAAGCCCATTTGCAGGCTGTTCAACAGAGCGCCCAGCGTGGTGGGGCCGCAGATGCTGACCCGATAGTCCTGCTGCAATTGATCGGTCAGACCCGGACGGCGCAGCACCTCGGCGTAAAGTCCTTCGGTCGGCAGGAACAGGATAGCGAAATCGGTGGTCCGCGGCGGATTGATATATTTGGCCCGGATATCCTTGGCGAAGCTTTTGACCCTGAGCTCCAGAGCTTTTGATGCCACTTCGATGCCGTCGACATCGGCGCGGTCGGCAGCGTCCATCAAGCGCTCGTAATCCTCCTGCGGGAATTTGGCGTCGATAGGCAACAAAACCTCGCCTTCACCCTCTCCTTTGCCCGGCAGGCGAATGACATAGTCGACCCGCTCGGCGGAGCCTTCCTTGCAGATGCCATTGGCGGAAAATTGTTCGGCAGTCAGCACCTGTTCGAGCAGATTGCCCAATTGCACCTCGCCCCAGGTGCCACGCGTCTTGACATTGGTCAGCACCTTTTTCAAATCGCCGACGCCATTGGCCAAACTCTGCATTTCGCCCAGGCCCTTATGCACCAGTTCCAAGCGCTCGGAGACCATCTTGAAGGACTCCCCCAGACGTTTTTCCAAAGTGCCCTGCAATTTTTCGTCGACGGTCTGGCGCATCTGCTCCAGCCGGGCGGCATTGTCCTCCTGCAATTTGACCAACCGCTGCTCCACGGTATTGCGCAAGGCCTCCTGGCGCTGCTCATTGACCTTGGTCATCTCGCCGATTTGCCGGGAGAAGGACTCGAGGCGATGTTCCACGGTCTGGGTGAGGCGCCCCATCTGGCTGCCGAAACCATCCAGCGTGTTCTTTTGCAGTTCGGACAGTCCCTTCAGCGCGGTCGCCACCTCTTCGCGCAACCCCCTCGCCGCCAGCCCCTGTTCTTCACGACCGGACGCCATTTCGTCGCGCAGACGGCGCTCCAGCCGTTCCAGGCTGTCAAGCAGACGGGCCGTTCCGTCATCGTCCTTGCGAAACAGCATCCCGGCCAGAATCAGCAGGACGACGGCGGTCAGCGCCAGATTGGCGTAGAGAACCCAGTCCATCACACCGGCGCTCACGTCCTAGTCTCGGCGAACGCCGGCAGGGCAGAAGCGCGGTCCCGCAACCCTTCGAGTTTGGGGAACCGTCCAACCGGCACCAGGTCCGGCCAACTCGACCGCAGAAACTCCATCGCGGCGACGAGAGTCACATCGGCCTGGCTTACCCGCTCGCCATACAGCCAACCACCGTCGGCGACCGCTTCCAGGGCTGCCAATCCGGCCAGCGCCTGGCCGGCGAAGTGATCGAGCAAGACTTGATGCTGCTTGTCGCTGGGCCGCAAATTGCGCTCGATGTAACAAGCGAGCGTCTTTTCGGCGACCCCGAGACCCAGGGCCACCAGTTTCAACACCCGCCGACGCGGCGCGCCAACGGCGGGAACCAGCGCATGCTCCGGTCCCGCCACCTGATCGAGATAGTCGAGAATCGGCGTCGAGTCGATCAGGGTTTCCCCGTCATCGAGCACCAGAGCCGGAACACGCCCCAAAGGATTATAGGCGCGCACGGCATCCCGGTCGTTGAGCGTACTGAGCGCCTTCTGCTCATAGGAAAAGCCCAGTAACCGCAAGGAAATAGCCACGCGACGCACAAATGGCGAAGTGTTCCGACCGATCAGAATCATTTTGTTCTCCCTTTGGTCCAGGCGTCATGATGTACGCTGTGACCTGGAAGGCGTCAATCGTTCCGATGGCTCCGGGGCCCACCGCGCCACCGACCTCACTGTCATCGGCAGCGTGTCACGGCGACAGGGATGAACGAAGACGGAGATAGAGACTGGCGCACGTACGAAAATCCATGTCCATTCGGGGACATCCGTGTCATTTGTGGAGCGATTCGCCCCTGCCGATGTGTCACGACGTCTGCGCGGTGGGTGCTGACGAGGAGTAGAGACAAAGCCCCGATGAATTATCGCCACGCCTATCACGCTGGAAACTTCGCCGATGTGGTCAAGCACGCCGCCTTGACCTTGGTGCTCGACCATCTGTGCAAAAAGGAAACACCCTTTTGCGTTGTCGACACTCACGCCGGCGTCGGCTGCTACGATCTCAAAAGTGTGGAAGCCGAAAAGACCGGCGAATCGACGGATGGGATCGCCCGCTTGCTGGGCGGCGCGCCGTTGCCGTCATCATTCGACAGTTATCTGAACGCGCTCCGGGCGGTCAATCCGGATTGGCCGCAGTTGCGCTTCTATCCCGGGTCCCCCTGCATCGCCCGCGCGCTGTTGCGTCCCAACGACCGCTTAGCCCTGGTCGAATTGCACCCCGAGGACGTCCGCGCCCTCAAGCGGGAATTCGCCAGAGACCCGCAAGTCGGCGTTCATGCCGATGACGCTTACACGGCCCTCAAAGCGCTGCTGCCGCCCAAGGAACGCCGTGGCCTGGTGCTGATCGACCCACCATTCGAAGTTAAGGACGAATTTCAGCGCGTGGCCAAAGGCCTGTCGCAAGCCTTGCGACGCTGGCCAACTGGAATCTATGGCGTCTGGTATCCGATCAAGGACCCCGAACCGGTTGAACGCTTCCTCGGGGAAATCGTCAACCTGGGCCGTCCTTGTTTGACCTCCGAGTTGTTTCGCTATCCCCCGGACGATCCGTTACGCTTCAACGGGAGCGGCTTGTTGCTCGTCAATCCGCCGTGGCAGATCGATGACGCTCTCGCCGATATGCTGCCGGTCCTGGCCAACCGCCTGGGTGCGGCTGGGCCCTGTGGCGTTCGCTGGCTATTGAGGAACGCCTGACCGATCAGATGATTTTTTACGACACTGTTGGGGTGGAATCGCCCCACCATCGACCGGCGGTCAGTCGGTTAAAACCGGCTGACGGCACCGTTCGCGGAGATTTCGTTCAAGGAAGCCCCTTTGGCGACGGCCCAGATATCTGCGCGGCGAAGACCCATATCGGCCAGAAGGCGGTCCGATTTCGCCGACAATTCGGTATAGATCATATAAGTCTCGACATAACGCTGAACGCGTTCCTGAATCGCCATAAACAGGACACTGATCAACGTCGGTTGAATCAAGCCCACTTTCCGCATTGCCATGGTCGTCATTTGAGAATTCCTTCTGTTGTAAAAAACCAACAAATTGAATATAGCCTCTCGCGCCTGAGTTTGATCGCTCAGGTTTTGCATCTCAGCAATGTGTTTGCCGAATATCGCCCCTTAGGCTCTGGGACGAAATAGTCGCTCCAGAGCCTAGGGTTCATATGACGCCTGCGCCTCCGGCTTCGGCGGGCTCAAGCGCCGCTCGGGCTTGAGGGCTTGGAGCGATAATTTTGCCCCAAGCCCTCACCGAATGGCCGCCGGTCCGCCCTCCGCCGCGACATCCAATAAGGCCAGAAGTCCGGACAACAGCTTTTCCGGCGTCGGCGGGCAGCCGGGAATCGTCAGATCCACCGGCAGCGCATGGTGGACGCCGCCCAGCACGGCATAGCTGCCGGCGAAACAACCGCCATCGACGGCACAGTCGCCCATGGCGACCACCCATTTAGGCGACGGCGTCGCCACATAAGTCCGGAGCAACGCTTCACTCATATTGATGCTGACTGGACCGGTCACCAGAAGGACATCGGCGTGACGCGGACTGGCGACAAACTGGATGCCGAATCGCTCCAGATCATAGACTGGTCCATTGACCGCCTGAATTTCCAACTCGCATCCATTGCAGGAACCGGCATCGACCTCGCGGATCCGCAAGGATCGCCCCAGCCGTTCGCGGACGCGCTCGCCGAGAGCGATCCCCAGTTGCTCGATCCCCAAGGGGTCGGCCAGCGGTCCATCGATGGTCCGCGGCCCCCGCAGCAATTCGCGAAACAAAAGACGCGCGAGCGACATTTTTATAAATCGACCCCCGAATAGGAGCAATTGAACGACTTGTTGCACAGGGGAAAGTCGGCAACGATGTTGCCTTCAATGGCCGCTTCCAGCAACGGCCATTGAAACCAGGACGGATCGCGGGGATGACACCGCACCACGCGGCCGACTTCGGACAGACGCAACCACATCAGAATATCGCCACGAAATCCCTCGACCAACGCCATGCCCTCGCCACCCCGCGTCGGGATCGGCTTGTGCAAGGGGCCACCCGGCATCCGTTCCAGGATCTGCTCGACCAGTCCAAGACTGACCTGAATCTCATCGAGGCGCTGCCAGATGCGGGCATTGACGTCACCCTCGGGGTGAACCGGCACTTCGAAATCAAGATCGTCATAGGGCGGATAGCCGGGAACCTTCCGGGCATCGCCGGCTTGCGAAGCGGCGCGTCCGACCACGCCCCCCGCCCCGAACCGATGCGCCAGCGCGGCGTGCAGAATGCCGGTCCCAACCGTGCGATCCTGAAGACTCGGCATATCGTCATAGAGATTGCCCAGCCTCCGCGTCCGCTTGCGCAACTCCTTGACCAATCCGCGCAAGGTGACGGTTCCTTCGCGCGTCACATCGACACAGACGCCGCCGGGAATCACCTTGTCCATCAGCAGACGATGCCCGAAGCACAGGGCATTGGCCGCCAGTATCTGCTCGCGCAGCACCGTGCATTGGGCCAGCATGAAGGAAAAAGCGGCGTCATTGCAGATCGCGCCGAAATCGAGGATATGGTTGGCGAGGCGTTCCAACTCGGCCATCAAAGCGCGCATCCAGTGGGCCCTGGGCGGCGCTTCGGTCCCGGTGGCGGCTTCGGCGGCGCGGGCGAATGCAATGGCATAGGCCACTGTGCTGTCCCCCGAGATCCTGCCGGCCAATCGGGCCGCTTCGGCCAGCGTCTTGCCGGCCATATGGCTCTCGACCCCCTTGTGGGTGTAGCCCAGACGCTCTTCCAACCGCACCACGGTTTCACCGGCGCAGGTAAAGCGGAAATGACCGGGTTCGATCACGCCGGCATGCACGGGCCCCACCGCAATCTGATGCAGGCTTTCCCCTTCGACCGGCAAAAAAGGATAGACCACCGGCCCCATCGGCGGCACTCCACGAACGATCGCCAGCGGTGTCGATAGAGGCCACCGCCCATGGTCAAGCCAGGGACGACTGTCGGCCAACCCCTCGGGAATCAAACCGAACAAATCGCGAATGCTGCGTTCGAGCCGTGCGGCCGCCGGACGAACCTCGGCCAGGGAGGGAAACCGTCGGTCCTGGCATCCCAGCGAGACCACTGCGATGGCGGCGTTTTCTTCGTCGCGCAAGGCGGCGTTCACTTCGTTGCCATCGGCCCAAAGCCCAAGCAACGTCCAATCGCAAACCGTCAATTGTTGAATCAGGTCGAGCCAGCCGCGCTCGTCGAGCACATAGCGCGGCCACGGCCGGTGGCCCGCCACCGCGCGGCCACCGCTCAAATATTCCATGAGGGTCATATTGCCGAGCATAAGGCCTATCCCAACAATTTCGCCACGGCCTGAAACCAGGCCACCAGCGAGTCCGGAAGATAGATGCCGGCAACCAGCGCCAGCAAAAGATGAGCCATCAACGGCGCCATGCCGACGCCGCGAATAAACCACCCCTGATGCGTTCGCTCGCTGTCCAGCGCCAAATGGCCGGGTTCGCCGAAGGCCATGCCCTGCAGGCGCATGATCAGGGCACCGAAGGTCACCAGCAACCCGACCATGACCGGCACCGCCAGCCAAGTGTTGCGGGCGAAGGTCGAACTGATCACCAGAAATTCGCTCATGAAAATTCCCATCGGCGGCAAACCGGCAATGGCCAACACGCCGATGACGAACGCCCAACCGAGAACCGGATGGCTGACCGTCAGCCCTCTGATTTCCGCGATCCGCTTGCTGCCCGTCGCTTGGGTGATCAAACCGACGGCGAAAAAGATCGCCGATTTGACCAAACTATGCATGGTCATATGCAGCAGTCCGGCAAAGTTGGCCAAGGGCCCTCCCATGCCGAAGGCAAAGGTGATGATCCCCATATGTTCGACGGAGCTGTAGGCGAACAGCCGTTTGATATCGCCGCGCCGATAGAGCATGAAGGCGGCCACGAAAATCGAACTGCACCCCATGCCGATCATCAGCGGCCCCGGTTGCAGAGCATGACCATTGGCGGCGATCAGCATTTTGAAACGCAACAGCGCGTAAAGCGCCACATTGAGCAACAAACCCGACAACACCGCTGAAATCGGCGTCGGCCCCTCGGCATGGGCATCCGGAAGCCAGGCGTGCAGGGGGGCCAGACCAACCTTGGTGCCATAGCCAACCAACAAAAAGACGAAGGCGAGACTGATCAATTCGGGCTGGAAGGCGCCGGCCTTTTTGATCATTTGCGCCCAGGCCATGGCCGACACGCCATCCCCCATCACCGGCTGGGCCGCGAGATAAACCAGGATAGTGCCGAACAAGGCAAGACCGATGCCGACACTGCACAAGATGAAATATTTCCACGCAGCCTCGATCGCTTCGCGGGTCCGATAGAGGCTGACCATCAGAACGGTGGTCAATGTCGCCGCCTCGACCGCCACCCACAGAACGCCGATGTTATTGGCCGTCAAGGCCAGCAACATGGTGAACAGGAACGCCTGGTACATCGAGTGATAGAAGCGCAAATGCCGTGACGTCAGCCGCCGCGTTTTGCTTTCCCGACCGATATAGGCCGCCGAAAAAACCGCCGTGGTAAAACCGACGAACGCCGTCAGCACGACCAGATAGATGTTGAAATCGTCGATGAAGAACAGCGGGGTTTCGACCGGCCGAACGGACAGCAAGGAGACGGCGCCGCCCAATGTCACCACGGAGACGGCCACATTGAGCCACACCGCGTGACGCCAGTCGGGTATGCACGCCAATAGGGCGGCTCCGATCAGCGGTGCCCCAAGAATCCAAAACAACGGGTTGTGCGCTTCAAGCGGCAATAGGGCGACCAGGGAGCCCATCAGCGGCGCTCCCCGCGGAAGGTTTCCAGATAGGCCACATCCAGACTGTCGAAGCGCTCGCGGATCCGAAAGAAGAAGATGCCGAACAGCGCCATGGCGACCAGCACCGAAAAGGCGATGCTGATTTCCACCACCAGGGGCATCCCCTTGGCACCGACCGCCGCCAGAATCAAACCGTTTTCCAGGGACATGAACCCCACCACCTGGGTCACGGCATTGCGTCTGGTGATCATCATCAGCAAGCCCAGCAACACCACCGACATCGCCAAGGCCAGATTTTCGCGGGTCATCGCCGTGGCCGACGCCGTCACCGGCAGCACCAGGACAATGGACAGGGCGACCAGGGCAACGCCGGCGATCATGGTCGGACCGATGCCCAGCGCCGTCTCGACGGTGCGGTGAATCCCCAGACGCCGAACCAGCCAATCGAGCGCGAACGGAACCGCCATG
>DATNIV010000236.1:0-5389 GCA_035604255.1 Telmatospirillum sp.
ACATTACCTATATCCATACTCCACTTTATTACACTGGACTTATTTTTATCGTGAGGACTAACGACGAGATTGTCGACATCAAAAGCTTCGACGACATCCGCAGGCTCGGCACCGACGGGAGGATTCTGTCGATTGGAGGAACAGCGGAGGTGGCGCAGTTAAACGGAGTGGGCGGGCTATTGGTTGATGACAGCCCGAAGAGCGGCGAGATGAATTTGCAGATGTTGGTGAGAAAGCGAGGCAGACTGGCCTATCTGACCGACCTGGAAGCTGCGATCCTCATTCCAAAGAAAAATTTGACGAACGACGTTCGGATTTTGCCGACAGTGTTTTCTCGGGAGGCCCGCTATCTTGGCATCTCCAAACAGGTTCCGGCGGAAACGGTGGAACGGCTCAGGACAGACCTCGCCATCCTCGAAAATAACGGCACTCTGGCGAAAATCATTAAGGACTACAACAAGATGTTGCCAGGAGACAAATAAAGAGCAAAAGATTATCCGCCTCCTTTTTTTCACGCCTCGGCCGGCGGCGGAATTAAATCTTATAAAGGTGACAAATGACATGGTTTAAAAATCTTTCCGTTGGTAAGAAACTTTTTGTCGCTTTTTTTGTAATTTTACTTCTGGTGGTTGTGCTGGGTGGCTTTGCCTTGTCGGCTTTGCATGAAATGGACGCGGCCGCCCGCGATCTGTCGAGCAAGTGGCTTCCCGGCGTCGATAAATCACGGGCTATGCAATATCAATTGGTGAGATTACGGACTAATCAACTGGCTTATCTGATGGCGAAGAAAGAAGATAGAGAAGCAACAAATAAGCAGATTGTGATTGTCGGGGAAGCCTTTGAACAAGTGCGAAAATCTTACGACACGTTGTCTTCCACGCAAGACATGCGCGATATTTACGGAAAAGTTATTAACGATTACAATTTATTCTCGGTCGCAACCAACAAGATGATTGACGCTCTCAAAGAAAACCGTGGCGACGACGCTGTCGATGCCGGCGTCAAGGAAGCCCGTTCGTTGCTCCGCGTCGCGTTGGAAGATGCGGACAAATTGGTGCAGTTGAACACCGAGGGCGCCAAAGCGTCGGTCATGGCTGCCGAGCAATCCTATGCCAACGCGCGCACAATCATCATTCTGGTCCTGGTCGTCGTTATCGCTTTGGCATTGGCGTTAGGCGTCTTCTTGCGGGCAGCGATCGCCAAACCACTGGTCGACCTTGACGCGGCGATGGGCCGGTTGGCCCAACATGATACCGGGACGCCGATCCCGGCGACGGATCGCAAGGACGAAGTCGGCGCGATGGCGCGAGCCGTTCTGGTGTTCAAGGACAGCATGCTGGAGGCTGATCGGCTGAACGCCCAACAGAGCGCCGAACATGCGGAAAGAGAACGTCGTGCCGCATCGATGACCCGCTTGACCCAGGAATTTGACGCGGCGGCCAGTTCAATGATCGATACGGTGGCAACCGCGGCCGGCGACATGCAGACAACGGCCAGCAGCCTGTCGGCAGTCACCGGAAAAACCAGTCAGCAAGCGGCGACCGTCGCCACAGCCGCGCAAGAAGCGTCGACCAATGTACAAACCGTAGCCTCAGCGGCCGAGGAATTGAGCTCCTCAATCCATGAGATTTCGCGCCAGGTTGCCCAGGCCTCGCACGTCAGTCAGAAGGCTGTCGATCAGGCCAACCAAACCAGCGACATCATCGGCGGCCTGGAAACGGCGGCGCGACAAATTGGCGAAGTGGTTTCCCTGATCAACGGCATTGCTTCGCAAACCAATCTCCTGGCCTTGAATGCCACCATTGAAGCCGCGCGTGCCGGCGACGCCGGTAAGGGATTCGCTGTCGTGGCCAACGAGGTCAAAAGCCTGGCCAACCAGACAGCTCGGGCGACGGAAGATATCTCGCAGCAGATTGCCTCCGTCCAGCAAGCAACCGCGCACGCCGTTGCCGCGATCGGGACGATCACCGGAACCATCCAGGAAATCGATGAGATCTCGGCGGCGGTCGCCGCAGCGGTTGAGGAGCAAGGGGCGGCGACCAAGGAGATTGCGCGCAATGTCGAACAAGCGGCGATCGGGACCGAGACCGTGACGGCCAACATCGAAGGAGTCAATCGCTCGGTCACCGACACCGGGCACTCGGCCAACGATGTTCTGACGGCTTCCTCTCAATTATTGCGCGAAGCTGAGCAGATGCGCGGATTGGTCCGGACTTTTCTGGGAAAAGTAAGGGCTACGTAAAGGGCGGCCCTCCATTATTCAGGCCTCGGCCGGCGGCGGAAGAAAGAGCCCTGGTGGCAGCCGGGTCCGGGCATTACCCTCGACGTCGTCCAACTGCCCTTGAGTCAGCCCGGAGACTCCGGACAGATCGGCGTCGTCCAGGCGGGCGCCCAGCAGAATGGCTCCCGTCAGATCGGCATCACCCATTTTCGCGCCACTCAGATCGGCGCCGGCCAGATCCGCCCCCTTCAAACAAGCCTGGGCGAACAGGCAGCCGCGCAGTTTGGCGTGTCGCAGCCGCGCGACGGCCAAATCCGCGCCGACGAACTTGCACCCCAGCAATTCGGTATCCCGCAGATCGGCGCCGTGCAGCTCGGCGCCGCTGAAGTCGCTTCCCGAGAGATCGGCGCGACGTAAAATCACCGAGGTCAGCACCGCCTCGACCAACATCAAGCCACAAAGATCGCGCCCCGTCAGATTGGCCCGCTGTCCACCCTGACCGCCACCTTGCACCCACAGTGCGTGTGCGGCGAGGATGTCCTCGACACTCGGGCCGCTCGTCTCCTGTGCCTGCTTTTTCTTTGGAGAGGCAGCAGCCTCAACAAGAGCGGGCTCCTCCGGCGCGACGGCCTCATCACCATCATCGCCACGCTTTTGACGCCGCGATTTGCGTTTCCCCGCGTGCGGCTCGTCCGGCAGATCCGTGAGAGTGGGCGGGATCTCGGGTTCCGGCACTTCGATCGTCCCTCCGGCGATTTTTTTTCCCACAGGCAGGCCAACATCCAGAAAACCGGTTGCCCTCGGAGAAAACGGTGCTCCATCGTCGAGAAAACCACCTGTCCGCCGAGAAGACTCCGCGGCGACGGCCTCCTCGCCCGCATCGGCGGAACCGCCGGCAGAAATACCGGCACCACGGGGAACGCTCCTATCGTCGGACGGAGAAGCCACAAGCGATCGTGCGGCGAAAGATACAGCTTTCGGTTTTGTCGTGGCAGTCCGCTCTCCCGCGGACTTAAACATCCGCGGATTGGTCGCAACACCGATGACCGCCTTTATCAATTGCTCACCGGAGACCGGCTTTTGCAAAACGCCATGGATGCCAAAAGCGCAAACTCGGGCCAGTTGCACTCTGTCCAAGTCCTTGACCAGCAAAATAACCGGCAGCTTGGGCGCCGGGCTATTCTTGTCGTTGCGCAACCACTGCAAGGTGCGCGCAATCCCCGGTTCCTCGTGAGTCAGTTCGACGAAGGCGACATCAATCCGATGATGCGCCAGAATACGGGGAATTTCGTTGGCGTGCCCAACGCTCAGCACATCGCGAACACGATGATGCTTGAACAATCCCCGGACGAAGAACCGGAACTGTTCGTCATGATCGGCGACCAATATGCACTGGGATGCCCAGTCGAAGGGCAACGGGCCACCCTCGCTTCAGCCGACAGCCACGGACGGCGCGAATTTATAGCCGAAACCGTGGCTGGTCAAAATCATCGCCGGTGACTTCGGATCGGCCTCCATCTTGCGGCGCAGGCGACTGACCAGGACGTCGATCGTGCGATCGACCGGCGTCCAGAACTGACTGCCGATGGCATCCAGCAATTGATCGCGCGACAGCACACGGCCGGCGCTGTTGACCAGAGCCGTCAGCAGATCGAATTCAGCACGGGTCAGATTGATCTCATGGCCCTGGGGATCGACGAGGCTCCGCCTGGCGAGGTCCATTTCCCAGCCATCGAAATGCCGCACCTCGCTCCCCGGAGGGCCATCGGCACGGCGGCCGGACCGCGGCATATTCAAGCGCCGCAGCAAATTTTTGACCCTGGCCACCAATTCACGCGGAAAAAAGGGCTTCGTCACATAGTCGTCGGCCCCCATTTCCAGCCCGATGACCCGATCAATGTCCTCTTTGCGCGATGTCAGCATGATGATACCGACGTCGGATTTCGCACGCATTTCACGGGCGATATAAAGGCCATCTTCGTCGGGAAGATTCAGGTCAAGAAGAATCAGATCAAAGCGGTGATGAGCAACCAGATCATGCGCTTGCGCGGCACGTTGAGCAGTACTCACCCGGAAACCTTCCGCTTCCATGAGAGTAGCCAACATGGCACAGGTTGCCGGTTCATCTTCCAATACCAGAATGTGGTAGTCCCTGCCCATGTTTTGCCTTTCTTGGCCTCATGCAGAAATTCAAAAGAACCGAGGGGCAACCATTTACTTTTTGGGACCCTAAAAGCAAATATGCCACCTAGTTTAATATGTTGCAACAGGGGTAACACATGACAAAAGCCACACTACCGGTCGTTCCCGCTCAAAAATCGCCCAATTCCGGTGCAATCTCGTTCGTTGCCTAAAGAGCGATCAAATATGACCTTGCGGTAATACGAGCTTTGCGCCATTGATCGCATAAGGACCAAACCTTTCGGGGAGCCACATGAGCATTCACGTCGCCCTCAACCATAAGACGACCTATCACTACGATCGGCAAGTCCGCGTCTCACCACAGGTCGTGCGGCTGCGTCCAGCCCCACATTCCCGAACGAAAATTCTTTCCTATGCCCTGAAAGTCGAGCCTTCCGGCCACTTCATCAATTGGCAGCAGGATCCTCAAGGCAATTTCCTGGCCCGGCTGGTCTTTCCCGAGCCCGTCGCCTCTTTGTCCTTCGAGATCGATCTTGTCGCCGAAATGGCCGTCTACAATCCCTTCGATTTCTTCCTCGAACCGTCGGCCGAGGCGTGGCCTTTCGCTTACGACCCAATTTTAAGCGAAGAATTGAAGCCTTTCCTGGCGGCCGAGCCACTGGGCCCTCAATTGAACGCCTTCCTCGCCGGAATCGACCGGCAGTCCCGTCGAACCATCGATTTCCTGGTCGGCCTCAATGGCGATCTTCAGCACTTGGTCGGCTACGTCATCCGCATGGAACCGGGCGTCCAAAGCTGCGAAGAAACGCTGACCAAGCGCACCGGGTCCTGCCGCGACAGCGCATGGCTTCTGGTCCAGGTGCTGCGGCATCTCGGCTTGGCCGCCCGTTTCGTCTCCGGCTATCTGGTGCAATTGGTTCCCGACCAGAAGCCGCTGGATGGACCGGCCGGGCCATCCGAAGATTTCACCGATCTGCACGCCTGGACAGAAGTCTACCTGCCTGGCGCCGGCTGGATCGGGCTCGA
>DATNIV010000237.1:0-9961 GCA_035604255.1 Telmatospirillum sp.
CGAACGAACTGACCGATTCGATCGTGCAATTTAGCATAGACAAAACAACCGGAAAACTATCGCCCACAGGGCAAATTACCGATACGGGAAGTCCTGTCTGTATCGTGTTTGCCGATCTGTAAATAACGATAACAGAAAGAAAGATTGATCGACCACTTTCCGTTACACACGAACACGTCGGCGATATTTTAGCATCTCTCTGACGTGCTCGTGATGCCACAACTCTGAATGAATAGCGCCATCGTAAAGAATCTTGCCGTATCGAACGAGGGAATCGCCACCCCCTCCAGCATGGCGATACGGTCCCGCCCAATAGGCCCCCGTCCATTGCCACACAGCGTGAGCAACGCTTCAATCTTACGGTCAGACATGAATTTTCTCGTATGATCGGTGACTGTCCGAACGGGAAATGTCACCTATGCGACAACAGTGATACAAACGCGACAGAACTGGCGTCGTGTAATGCTATATAAACTCTCGCTTGTCCATACGTTATATGGGTTGGTTATATAGCACTGTCGTCAACCGAACAGGGGATGGACGGCAAGCCCATGACGGCTCTATCCGGCGCCCCCGTCTGGGGCCATACTGTCGAACAGCCACGGCCGGCCGGCGCCACCATCAGCGCCCCGAGAGACGGCTTGATGATGGTCGAACGGTTAAGGTGAACGATGAACGACGCTCCTGATTTCCTCTCCGCGGCCCATCGCCTGATGGATGAAGCCAAATCGCTTGGCGCTCTTTTTCACCCGGATGGAACTTGGGCGATCGAGGGCGGCCGAGCGCCCCTGCCGGCGACACTGGCCGACCGGCTGCGCGTTCACCGGACAGCCATCGCGGCACTTCTGGCAGAGGGTGCGACCTCCGATAACGCGGCCTCCGATAATGTTGCGGAGAAAGGGATCGGACGATGATCGGCAACGACGGAAAACCGATCACCCGCGATCAGATTCGGGCGGCCGTCGCCGCCTACAATGGGACCGCGCGCGGTTCGACGGAGTTTGCCGCCATCCCGCGCGCCCTGGTGACCATCCTCGACGCTCTCGCCGTCGGCAAAACGACTTACGTCAAGGGAAGCGACGGCCAGCTTCAGATCAGCCGCCGCAAAGACAAAACGATCGTTGCCGGTTGACGACCTGACGGCGCGCCGCGAAATATGCGTTATATCGCCGCCTCGGGTTGCAGCGAAAGCCTGAGGTGCCAATCTCTTCTTCAGCGGGATTTTCGTGATCTCGTCGAGGAGAGAGGCCATGGCCTACCGCATCATCGTCGATCTGTGCGCCGCCTGCGGAGCTTGCGAAGCGGAATGCCCCGTCTCGGCCATACACCCCAAAGGCGCCGTCTTCGCCATCGACCCCAACAAATGCGTCGAATGCGCCGGCTACTTCGAGTCGCCGCAATGCGCCGCCGTCTGTCCGACGGATGCCTGCGTGCCGATCAAACACGAATAGTGCGAGGGCCTCGGCCATTCTCCAAAATCCGCCCCGGAGACTGCCACGGCTGTCCCATCGATCATTCTTTGATCTTCTCAATCTTGCGGCGCATGTCCTGATTCGGACGGCCGATCGCCTGGATCAGGAAATCGAGCAATGGCGTTATCAGGATGGACAGAAAGAAATGGCCGGTAAAACCAAAAACGGTATTTCGCCCCATGAAAGCGGTGACGCAGCAGGACGACAAATAAAGAAACCCTAGCACGATGATCATGGACGCGTCCTCTTCAAGACCCGGGAACGGCCTTTGTGCTTGCCCTTAACGAACCGTCACGGGCACGATAAGGATCCGGTTATACCACGTCAATTCGCTTATCCGTTCCGGAAGCGGCGCCCCCTGGAATCGTTTGCCCCGCCACCCCACGTCTTTGCTGTCCCAATTTCTTCGGTTAGATTATTCTGATTGAAAAGATAAAGCGCGAGACGATCTGACGACTGGAAAATATACACCGATAGAACCGTCGTGAAACCGGCGGAGAGGTTCCCGCGATATGAACCTTCTACATCTTGCAGACGACCCGGAATGCCTTCAAATCCTTCAGGAGGTTGTCGACAACCTCCCCTGTGGGATCGCTTTGTTTGACTCCCATCAGGACTTGATCGTTAGCAACGCGATGTTCCGGCGGATGCTGGATCTCCCCGACGATTTGTCTGTCGATCGCCTGCCATCGCTAAAAACGCTGGCCCTTTTTGACGTCGCGCCTGGGGACAAGGGGCCGGACGAAAGGGCGACGCATGAGGTGCCACGCGCGCCGAGACACCAGCGCCGTGAACAGATCCGTCCCGATGGCACGATCCTCGAGCTTGAAAACCATTCGCTCCAGGGTGGCGGCGTCATCACCTTATGTCAGGATGTCACCGCGCGACGTTGCGCGGAAGCGACGTTGCGCGAACGGGACAGCCTGTTTCGCCTCATCTATGACAATTCCAGCGTCGCCATCTTCACCGTCGACGCCGCCGGGCGGATCGCCAATGCCAACCAGCGCATGGCGGAGATGTTCGCCACGCCGATGGAGCAGCTGATCGGACGCGACTATATCGCGCTCGTCCATCCGTCGGAAAAAGAAGCCTCCCGACAAATGATGCAAGCGCATCTGGCCAGCAACGCCTCCAAAATGACTCTGGAACGTCGATACTGGCGGAGCGATCACACGGCGTTCTGGGGACAATTGAACTCTCAACACATGCCAAAAAACGGAAATGGCGACGTGAGATTGGTCTGCGCGATCGCCGATGTTTCCGAACACAAGGCCGCGGAACAGGCGTTGGCGGACCGAAGCCGCGAACTGAAAATACTGAACTCCGAACTCACCAGCACCGTCGCCGAACTCGCCAAAACCAATGGCGCGCTGGTTGCCGCCCGCGAAAAACTGGAGTCCCTGGCGCAGCATGACAGCCTCACCGGCGCCTGGACCCGGCGAAAAATGCAGGAGAGCGTCCATTTGGAAATGCTCAGGAAGGCACGTTACGGACATCCCGTGTCCTTGATATTTATCGATCTCGACCAATTCAAGACGATCAACGACAGCTATGGCCATGCGGCGGGGGACTCCGTCTTGCGGACATTCTGCAACATCGCCAATCAGAATATGCGAACGACGGATCAACTTGGCCGCTGGGGAGGCGAAGAGTTCGTGATCGTCACGCCCAACAGCGGACTGATGGTCGCCTCCCTGCTCGCCGAAAGAATTCGCAAGGCAACCGCCGCATATGACTTTCCAGTCGCGCGCCATGTCACCGCCAGCTTTGGGGTGGCGGAACTCCGCAGGGATGAGACGTGGGATTCGTGGTTTTCTCGTGCTGATGCGGCCGTTTATGCCGCCAAAAGCGAGGGGCGGAACCGCGTGGTCAGCGATGGCGAGGAAGAAAACGACACCGGCTTGGCGGAACGCCTTGAACCATCCTTCGTGCGCCTTGTCTGGCGCAGCAACTATGAATCCGGTCATCCCACCATCGACAAACAGCATCGCAAACTGTTCGAACATGCCAACAGTCTGCTTGTCGCGGTGATTGGCGAGCGGCCAGCCGACGAGATAGTCCCGCAAATCGATGCCTTGATTTCCGACATCTCCGCCCATTTCCATGACGAGGAGGACATTCTCCGCGCCATTGGATATAAATATGCCGAAAGACATTCGGAAATTCACAACGTCCTTCTCGAACAAGCACAAGAAACAAGAGAAAAGTTTCTGCAACACAGTCTGTCATTTGGAGAGATTTTTAACTTTCTCACCTATGAAGTTGTCGCCAAGCACATGCTCTTAGAGGATCGAAAATTTTTCGAACAACTCCATTCTTATCTCAGAAGTGAGAAAGACGGACATTGAGTCAATGTTTCCCCAAATCCGCATGCGCCGCGGCGGCATGGCGGAAAATTCGAGCCGCTGCGACGCCCGGATCCGGCGCGGGCGGCGCTTAACCCAACGCCCTCATACCCGCGCCGTTTTCGTTACATGCCGGCCTTCTCGACCATGCCCAAGAACCGGGTGAAATTGTCGGCGCCGACACGCACCTTGACTTTCTCCCAGGCCGGACCCATCGCCGCTTTCCACGGGGTCAGGTCGGGGCGCGCCACCACCATGCCTTTGGACGCCTCAAGATCCATCACTTGAACGTCCTCGCTGTCACGCAGCAACTTGCGAGCGAGCAGCGCCGCCGCACGGGATTCCTCGCGAACGATCCTCTGCTGATCGGCGGTCAGCGTGTCCCAACTGCGCTTGTTCACGATATGCACCATCGAACTATAGGTATAGTTCAGGATGCTCATATATTTCTGAGTCTCAAAGATCTTCAGAGAATAGATGGTCCCGATGGGATTCTCCTGGCCATCCACCCCCCCTTGCTTCATCGCCATGACCAAATCGGAAAAAGCGATGGTCACCGCGTTGCCACCCGCGGCTTCGACGAACGCCTGATAGGCGAAGGCCGGCGGCGTCCGGATCTTCATGCCCTTCATGTCGGCCGGAACCAGAACCGGTTTCCTGGAATTCGTCAGTTGGCGAAAGCCCCACTCCCAATCCGACAGATGGACCAGATTCTTCTTGAGCAGCTCCGCTTCCGCCCAGGCTTTGAAGTCCCCGTCGATCACCTTGTCGGCGGTCTTATAGTCCTTGAAGGCGAATGGCGTCGAAATCACGTCATAGAACGGCAGGTGCTTGGCAAGTTGATCCGGTCCGGACAAACTCATGTCGACGGCGCCGATCAAAACCTGTTCAAGAACTTCCGGCGGCGACCCGAGCGCATTGTTGCCGAAGAGTTCGATTTTGACCGCGCCATTGGTGCGCTTTTCGACATTCTCCTTGAATTGCTTCGCGGCGATATCGCAAGGGTGACCATCGGGCGCGAAATGGCCGAGCTTGAGATCGACGGCCCCCGCCGCACAGGACCCGCCAAACACCATCATGAGCAGAAGTGCGAACGTCCTCATCCCAGCCTCGTTGGTTATTTTTGGCGCCAAAGCCGGGCGCCGTGATCGTTGCCGACAGCCCCACCGATCGGTTGTCATTACTGTGCCGCCGTTTTCGAGCGCTTGCAAACGGCACGACAAAAAGCGACAGCGGGACCGGGCAAAAGAAAAGGCCCCACCTGAAAGAGTGTGGGGCCTTGTAGCGGGTCCATCGGTGGAGATCGAAGCCTTCAAGGTCGATCCGCAGATGACGCGGATTGGCGCAGATCGGTCCATGGTGCCGACCCGAACACGGGCGTCAACAGATCGTTGGCGGGCCAGCCCTCCTCCGCCTCACTCCGATTTGCGGGCGAAATCGATATAGATCTCGCGCAGGCGCCGCGTCATCGGGCCGGGCGCGCCCGCACCGATCACTTGACCGTCGATCGTCGCCACGGGCATGACGAAGCTCGATGCGCTGGTGAAGAACGCCTCGGCGGCGGCCAGCGCCTCGGCCACCGTGAAAGCCCGCTCCTCCAGCCGCAGCCCCGTCTCCGCCGCCAGGGCGAGAATGGCTTTGCGCGTGCATCCGGGCAGCAGAGCTTGCGAATTGGGACGGGTCACCAGAACATTGTCCTTGGTGACGATAAAGGTCGACGAGGACCCGCCCTCGGTGACGAATCCATCCTCGACCATCCACGCTTCCTGGCACCCGGCCTCCACTGCCGCCTGTTTGGCCAGAACCTGGGCCAAAAGAGCGATACTTTTGATATCGCGACGCGCCCAGCGAATGTCGGCCAACGTCTTGACGGCCACGCCCTTTTGCGCCGCCGGAGCGTCGACAATCGTCTTGGATTGCGTGAACATCAGAAGAGTCGGCGGCACATTCTTGGGAAAGGCGAAATCGCGTGGCGCCACGCCGCGCGTCACCTGCATATAGACCACGCCTTCGCCCACCGCATTGCGGGCGATCAGTTCCTTCTCGATCTCTTCGATGCGGCTCATCGTCGCGGGCAGCGGCAGGGAGATTTCCCCCAAGGACCGTTCGAAACGCGAAAGATGCGAGGCATTGTCGACAAGATGTCCGTCAAGAACGGCGGACACTTCGTAAATACCGTCGGCGAACAGAAACCCCCGGTCCAGAACCGAAACGCGCGCCTCGTCCAGCGGCAGATATTCACCATTCAAATAGGCAATCGAAGCCATGATTTTATGTCCCGATGTCGTCAAGGATAGTTTCAGTGTCAGTGCGTCAGAATCTTTGAGAGGAAGGTTTGCGCGCGGTCGCTGTGCGGCTTGCCGAAGAAATCCTCCTTGGGAGCATCCTCGACGATCTCACCCTTGTCCATGAAGATCACACGATGGGCGACCTTGCGGGCGAATCCCATCTCATGGGTGACGACCATCATGGTCATGCCCTCCTTGGCCAATTCGATCATCACGTCGAGAACCTCGTTGATCATTTCGGGATCCAACGCCGAGGTCGGCTCGTCGAACAGCATCGCCACCGGATCCATCGCCAAGGCCCTGGCGATGGCCACGCGCTGTTGCTGACCGCCGGACAACTGGCCGGGCCGTTTGTGGGCATGGTCCTTAAGACCGACCCGTTCCAGCAATCCCATGGCCTTGACCATGGCCTCTTCGCGGCTGCGCCCCAGCACCTTCTCCTGCGCCAAGCAGAGATTCTCGGTGATCTTCAAATGGGGAAACAGCTCGAAATGCTGGAACACCATGCCGACCCGCGCCCGCAGGCGATTGAGGTCGATCTTGGGATCGGACAGATTGACGCCATCGACGATGATTCTGCCGCTCTGAAAGGGCTCCAGCGCGTTGACACATTTGATCAGCGTTGATTTTCCCGATCCCGAAGGACCGCAGACCACCACCACCTCGCCCTTGGCGACCTTCGTGGTGCAGTCGGTCAGGACCTGGAAGCTGCCGTAAAGCTTGTTGACCAGGGTGATGTCGATCATAGGCTTTTCTAACATGGGCGATCCTAAGCGTTGATCCTAATGAACGAACTCGTTCCGCCGCTGCAAATGACGAACCAGCATCGAAGCGGCGAAGGAAAAGCAGAAATAGACAACGGCGGCGAAAAGATACATTTCGACCAGGCGGCCGTCGCGTTGGGCGACCTTGCTGGCCGCGCCCAGGAAATCGGTGATCGAAACCACATAGACCAGCGAGGTGTCTTGAAACATCACGATGGTCTGGGTCAGCAGCAGCGGCACCATGTTGCGGAAGGCTTGCGGCAAGACGACATAGCGCATCGCCTGCAGATAGCTCAAGCCAACGGCGCGGGCCGCGTTGGTCTGGCTTGCCGCGATGGACTGAATGCCGGCACGCATGATCTCGCAAAAATAGGCCGCCTCGACCATGGTGAAGGTGATCAGCGACGAACTGAAGGCCCCGACATGGACGGGCCGGTCGGCACCGGTCAGCCACTGACCGACATAAGGAACCAGGAAGTAGAACCAGAAGATCAGCAGCACCAGCGGCAACGACCGGGTGAGATTGACATAGGCCGTCACCACTTTGGGCAGCACCGGAATCGGCGCCAGGCGGATCATCGCCAGAACGGTGCCGATCGCGCCGCCGATCACCGTGGTGAGCGCCGTCAAGGTCAAGGTGAAACTCATGCCGTCAAAGAACAGATAGCCGGCAGAGCGACGGATCACATCGAAATCTAAATTTCCAAACATGGGCGTTCCTGTCACTTTCCGCCGAAATGGCCCGAAATCGCCAGGCGGCGCTCAAGCAGCTGCATCGCGACAACGACGACAAGATTGATCAAAAGATAAAGCACTGTGGCGGCCGTGAAGGCCTCGAACACCTGGAAGGAAAACTCCTGCATGGATCGGGCCCGCGCCGTCAGCTCCAGAAGACCGATCGTCAAGGCCACCGAGGTGTTCTTGATGGTGTTGAGAAATTCCGACGTCAGTGGCGGCAGAATGATCCGGTAGGCCACAGGCAACAGGACATAGCGGTAAACCTGAGCAAGGCTGAGCCCCAAGGCCTTTCCCGCCATCGGCTGCCCCGGCGGCAAAGCGATGATCCCGGCTCGCAATTGTTCAGCCACACGGGCCGAGGTAAAGAAACCGACACCGACCACGGAGCTGTAGAACGCCGCGTTCGGCATCTGTTTCAGCCACAACCCAAAGGCATGGGGCACAACCTCCGGCAAGACGAAATACCAAAGAAACAACTGCACCAGCAGGGGGACGTTACGGAACACTTCGACATAAGCGGCGGCAAGCCACTGCAACGGCTTGATCGGAAGGGTCCGAGCGATACCGACGATGGAGCCGGCGACCAACGCCAAGACCCAGGCCGACAGAGAGGTCGCGAGAGTCCAGTAAAGGCCGGAAAACAGCATATCCAGATAGGTGCCGTTGCCCTCGGGCGACAACTCCCAGAAAATGTGCCAGTTCCAATTGTAACTCATGACGATCCTTTAACTTTTCTCGACATCATCGCCGCATGAGCCCCTCGCCCGCTTGCGGGAGAGGGGGGGGCCCCGCGCCTCGCGGGAGGGTGAGGGCGCCCCTCACCCCCACCCTCTCCCGCAAGCGGGCGAGGGAGTCTTCCCCTTACTTCACCACATAGGACGCCGGATCGGGGGAATCGGACGGCACGGCAAAAGCCTTCTTCATGGCCGGGCTCATCGGCACATTCAGCACCAGACCCTTGGGCGGAATCGGCTGCAGGAACCATTTCTCGTAGATCTTGGTGCCTTCCGGACTCTTGTAAAGATCGGCGGTCGCCTTATCGACCACCGCTTTGAAGGCCGGATCGTCCTTGCGCAACATGATGCCGTAGGGTTCGGCCAAGGAGAACGCGTCCTCGGAAATCTCATAAGCGGCGGGATCCTTGGAGCCGGCGACCAATCCGGCCAGCAGGATATCGTCCATGGCGAAGGCGACGGCACGATCCGTCTCGACCATCAAGAAGCCCTCGGCATGATCCTTGGCCGCCTGCACGGTCAGGCCAAGATTGCGCTCGGTATTGAGTTCAACGACCTGCTTGATGTTGGTGGTCCCCGACGTCGACGAAACCGCCTTGCCTTTCAGACCATCGATCCCCCCCACCTTGTTCGCCTTCTTCGAGACGAAGCGGCTGGCGGTCAGGAAATGGGTATTGGTGAAAGCCACCTGCTTCTGGCGATCGACATTGTTGGTGGTCGAACCGCATTCGAGATCGATGGTGCCATTGGCCATCAAAGGGATCCGGGTCGAGGAGGCGACCGGATTGAGCTTGACCTCAAGCTTCTCCAGTTTCAGGTCCGCCTTCACCGCATCGACGATTTTGTAACAGATGTCCATGGCGTAACCGACGGGCTTCTGGTTGTCGTCGAGATAGGAGAAGGGAACCGACGATTCGCGATAACCGATGGTGATCGAGCCGGTTTCCTTGATCTTCTTCAACGTGCCCGTCAAATCTTCGGCGGCAACGGGAGACGCCGCCACACAACCGGCGATCATCCACAGAAAGAGGGGGTTCACGCGCATCACTGTTCTCCTGGTTTCATGACAGAGAGGGACCGATCGGCAAGCTCCGACGGACGAAGTTTCGACGCATTGCGGACGGACGACCGCGGACGGCCGCCCTGCGGACGATTGGCGAGCAGAGACCACAGTCGCGCCACCGAGCGGCGCTTGTTGGTGCGATCGCGCAGAGCGACAACCTTGACCGGCAAGGTCCACATATCGCCATCCAAGGCGACCAGACCGCTGGCCCCGGCCATCACCGTGCTGTCCGGCAGCCAGGCGATGCCATGGCCGGCGAGCGCCATGTCGCGCAGAACGTCGGACATGTCGCTTTCCATAATTCGCGTCCCCACCACACGCTCCGAGGCCGTCTCGAAAATCAAATCGACCAGTCGGGCGAAATAGACGCCGACCGAATACATCAGAAGCGGCGCGGGAAGAGCGGCGGTTCCCGGCAAGCCCACGCCGCGGGCCAACAAGGCGGGGCTGGCGTAGGGGCGCAGAATATCGCTTTCGACGACCAGCCGGTCGTAGCGATCCGGATCCAGCTGGACGGGTTGCTGATCGCTGAGATAGCAAAACATCAGATCGGCATT
>DATNIV010000238.1:0-3855 GCA_035604255.1 Telmatospirillum sp.
ACCGCACTGTACGTTGCCGCTGACCGCCTTGCGATCCGTCGATCTCGTGGTGACCGAACTCGCGGTGATCGAACCGACCGCCGACGGCTTGTTGTTGCGCGAAGTCGCTCCCGGCGTGAGTATCGAACAGGTGATCGCGGCGACCAGCGCGAGGCTGATCGTGCCCGCGCACGTTCCGGAAATGTCTCTCTGACGATTAATACCAATGCTGTCTATTTAGAAGACATCGTCGTCTCTGGATAGCTTCGCCTCCGGCTCGCAATGACGTAACTTAAATGAGCAGTATTGCGATAAACCTTAATTCCTTTTTTCGCCAAGTCACGGAGAAAATTCGACATGGATGTTGTCATTATCGGGGCTGCCCGTACCCCCGTTGGTTCGTTCAACGGCGCTTTCGCCTCGGTTCCCGCGGTTCAACTCGGCGCCACCGCCATCACGGCGGCGCTTGCGCGGGCCGGTGTCGCGCCGAGTGATGTCTCCGACGTGATTCTCGGTCATGTCCTCACCGCCGCACTGGGGCAGAATCCGGCCCGCCAGGCGGCGCTGGCCGCCGGTTTGTCGGCGGAGAGTACGGCGATCACCATCAATCAGGTCTGCGGTTCGGGTCTCCGGGCCGTCGCCTTCGCCGCCCAGGCGATCGCGCAGGGCGACGCCGATATCGTCGTTGCCGGTGGTCAGGAGAGCATGAGTCTCGCCGCGCACGCCATCCATCTGCGCGCCGGCGTTCGCATGGGCGGCGCCGAGATGATCGACACGATGATCCGTGACGGGTTGTGGGACGCGTTCAACGATTACCATATGGGGCTCACCGCCGAGAATGTCGCGGCGCAATTCGGTATTACCCGGGACGCCCAAGACATCTTCGCCGAGGCGTCGCAGCGCAAAGCCGTCGCGGCGCAAGCCTCCGGCCGCTTCGCCGACGAGATCGTGCCGGTGACGGTCAAGGGGCGCAAAGGCGACGTTGTCATTTCCCAAGACGAGCATCCGAAACTCAACACCTCGCTCGAGATGCTGGCCAGACTGCGTCCGGCCTTCAAGAAGGACGGCACCGTGACGGCCGGCAATGCCTCCGGGCTGAATGATGGCGCCGCCGCTCTGGTGCTGACCTCCCGGGCGACTGCGGAAGCCCGTGGGGCCAAGCCGCTGGCCCGAATCGTCTCCTGGGCCACGGCCGGCGTCGATCCGGCCCTGATGGGAACGGGGCCGATACCGGCGTCAAAGAAGGCCTTGGCCAAGGCGGGCTGGACCGTCGACGATCTCGATCTGATTGAGGCGAACGAAGCCTTTGCCGCTCAGGCGCTGGCCGTCAACGCCGGTCTCGGGTGGGATACCGCCAAGGTCAATGTCAATGGCGGGGCCATCGCTCTCGGCCATCCGATCGGCGCCTCGGGGGCGCGCGTTCTCGTTACGCTCCTTCATGAAATGCAAAAACGAAATTCCAAGCGGGGTCTTGCCACCTTGTGCATCGGCGGCGGCATGGGCGTCGCCGTCTGTGTGGAGCGCGATTAGGAGCGGCGGTCCGCTCACTGCATGACGATCTTCGGGCCCTTTTTGCTGCCCTGCAGCAGCTGCACCTTGTCCCAAAGTTTCTCGGCGATGTCTCTGTAGGCTTGGGCGTGCGGGCTTGTCGGCTGGCTGACGACGATCGGCCGGCCTTCGTCGGAGGTGGTGCGGATTTCGATATCGAGAGGCAGTTCGCCGAGGAAGTCCGTGGAAAGGCGAACCGCCTCGAATTTGGCGCCGCCATGGCCGAAAATATGGGCTTCGTGCCCGCAGTTCGGGCAATGGTAATAGCTCATGTTCTCGATGATGCCCAACACCGGGACATTGACCTGGCGGAACATATTGAGGCCCTTGCGGGCGTCGAGAAGAGCGATGTCCTGCGGGGTCGAGACGATGACCGCGCCGGTCAGCGGCACGCGCTGTGTCATGGTCAGCTGGGTGTCGCCGGTACCGGGCGGCATGTCGACGATCAGAATATCGAGTTCGCCCCATTGGACTTGGCGCATCATCTGCTCAAGGGCCCCCATCACCATCGGACCGCGCCACACCACCGGCGTGTCCTCCGGAACCAGGAAGCCGATGGACATGACCTTGAGGCCGTAAGCCTCGACGGGATCCATGCTTTGTCCATCGGCAGACGTCGGTTGCGCGCCGGAAACGCCCAGCAGGCGTGGTTGCGACGGGCCGAAAATATCGGCGTCGAACATGCCGACCGACAACCCCATGCCTTTCAACGCCAGCGCCAGATTGACCGCCGTGGTCGATTTGCCGACGCCTCCTTTGCCGGAGGCCACCGCCACGATGGTCTTGACGCCGGGCATCAAGGGAGCCTCCTCCTCGTGGGCGTGCCCATGACCGTGTGCATGTCCATGCCCGTGCCCATGCTCGTGTCCATGCCCGTGATCGTGAGCGGCGCGTTCGGCGGTGAGAACCGCCGATACCGTCAGAACGCCGGGCAGGGCGTTGACGGCGTCTTCGGCGGCCTTGCGCAACGGCTCCAGATGCGGGCCCCGTTCGGCGTCGACCTCAATGGCGAAAGCGACATGGCCGCCTTTGATGGTGAGGCCGGACACCATATTCAGACTGACGATATCCTGCTTTTGATCGGGATCGGTGACCGAGGCCAGAGCCTTCAGGACGGATTTTTCGGTAACCTCGGCCATTCTTATGTTCTCCAATACACGATCGAATTGCGATGTTGTTGGCGGCCCGCATTGCGCGTACGAGCAGACTGTCATATAAGGCGCAGTACCTCCGTTGCAAAGCTGAAATAGCATCGGATCCGGGTCATCGCAGCACCGATCCGGGCAATGCCGAAATCGAGAAAAGGGATTTGACCATGCCGTGGAACACGCAAGGTGGTGGCGGTGGCGGGCCTTGGGGTGGGGGACAGGGGCCTTGGGGGAAAGGCTCCGGGGGTTCCGGTGGCGGAACGCCACCCGATCTTGAGCAACTGTTGCGCCAAGGCCAGGAACGGTTCCGGCAGATGATGCCTGGTGGCGTCGGCGGTGGCCGCGGCATCGCCTTGGTGGCCGTGCTGGCGTTGGTGCTGTGGGGCGTGACCGGTTTTTATAAGGTCGATCCCGACGAAGTCGGTGTCGTCTTGCGGTTCGGCCGCTTTGTCGGTTTGACGCAGCCCGGCCTCAATTATCATCTGCCCAGCCCGATCGAGACCGTCATCACGCCGGCCGTGACCCGAATCAACCGGGTCGAATTGGGCTACCGCTCCTTGGGTGGCGAGACTCGTCGCGCCGCGTCCGCCGGCGATATCGCCGAGGAAAGCCTGATGCTGACCGGTGACGAAAATATCATCGATATCAACTTCTCGGTGTTCTGGAAGATCGGCGATCAGCCCAACGATCCGGAAAAATATCTGTTCAATATTCGCGATCCGGAAAACACGGTGAAAGTCGTCGCGGAATCGGCGATCCGCGAAATCATCGGCCAGCTGCCGATCAGGGCGCCCTTGTTCGAGAATCGCCAGTCCATTGGCGACCGAACCAAGGTTCGCATGCAGGAATTGCTCGATTCCTATGGCTCCGGGATCAAAGTGACCCAGGTGCAGTTGCTGAAGGCCGATCCGCCGCATGAGGTGATCGACGCCTTTAACGACGTTCAACGCGCCAAAGCCGACCAGGAACGGTTGCGTAACGAGGCGGAAGCCTATCGCAACGACATCATCCCCAGGGCCCGAGGCGACTCTGAGCGCATCAATCAGGACGCCCAGGCTTATCGGGAGCAGGTTCTCGATCTGGCTCAGGGTGAGGCCAAGCGCTTTACCTCGGTCTATCTCGCTTACAAGATGGCGCCCGAGGTGACGGCGCGGCGTCTCTATATCGATGCGGTCGAGGA
>DATNIV010000239.1:0-6884 GCA_035604255.1 Telmatospirillum sp.
GACGTGCGCAGAATGGGGATGCCGGCGGTGATATTGACCGTTTCATGCCGACCGATCAACTTGGCCGGAATATGCCCCTGGTCATGGAATTGAGCGACGACGATGTCATATTTGCCGTCCACCGCTTGCATGAACACCACGTCTCCGGGAACGGGACCGGTGACATCCAGTCCTTCGGCCCGCGCCTGTGCGACGGCGGGCACCACATAATCGTCGTCTTCGCTTCCATATAGCCCGCCTTCGCCGCAATGGGGATTCAGTCCGGCGACGGCGATTCTGGGGTTTTCGATGCCCGTGCTTTGCATATGCGCCTGGCCGGCGCGGATGGTTCGTAAGATCGCGTCGATGCGGCAGGCGTCCGCCGCTTTGGCCAGAGAAACATGCGTGGAGACGTGAATGACCGTCATTTGCGGGCAGGCCAGCACGGCGTAGGACTGCTTTTCACCGGTGAAATGCGCCAATAGACCGGCGTGTCCATTGTAAGGATAGCCCGCCGCGCGGAGTGCCGCCTTGTTGAGAGACGCGGTGACGAGGACGTCGATGGCCCCGCTTTGCGCCAGCTCGACGCCCCGTTTGACGCAGCGATAGGCCGCCTCTCCGGCATCGGGCGAGAGAATTCCGGGCAAAATGGCGTCACGATTCGGGGCGTCAACGGCCAGAAACCGCACGGCGCCGTCTGGAAACGGCAGCAAGTCGTTCGCCGCGAAAACGATATTGGCGCCGACCAACCGGTTCGCTCTTTCCATGAACACGGGATCGCCAATCACCAACGTCGCCGCTTTTTCCTCCGGCGTCATGCCGGCGATGGCCTTGCAGATGACTTCCGGGCCGATTCCGGCCGGATCGCCCATGGTGATGCCGATGCTGTTCATCCCACTCATGCCGAAATTCCTCCTTTACCACGGCCTGCCACCGGAAATCCGTTGACAGTTTGCGACTATATCACAATTATCACATAAAACATGTTATATTGCTTTCAATGGTATGGTGAAAAATATCTTTCGTGACGTGGCGAGTCTCATCGAGACCCGTCGCGGAAGTCTCTTCGGTCGGTTCCGACGGGGCTTGATATCGTCGAACGAAAGCCAATGGGAATGAACGGTCATGGACGAAAAGACGGACTGCGCCAATCGGTTGTTGCTCACCTTTTATGGTGATGATTTCACCGGTTCGACAGATGCCATGGAAGCCTTGACCATGGCCGGTATTCCGACCGTGTTGTTTATGGCGCCGCCCTCCCTCGAGGATTTGACTCGATTTCCCGGCGTTGCCGCCATCGGTGTCGCCGGGACCAGCCGCAGCCGGTCGCCGGCGTGGATGGACGCGGCGTTGCCGGATGTTTTTCGCAGGCTCAAGGCTCTTGGGGCCCCCTTTTGCCATTATAAAACCTGTTCGACCTTCGATTCTTCGCCCGGCATCGGCAATATCGGACGCGCGGCCGATATCGGCCAGGATGTGTTCGGCGGGCCGGTGATGGCCGTCGTCGGTGTGGCGCGTCACAAACGGTATGTGGTGTTTTCCACGCTGTTCGCCTCGGGGTCCTTTTCCGGTGGCGATGAGATTTTTCGCATCGACCGCCATCCGACCATGAGCCGCCATCCCGTCACGCCGATGGGCGAAGCCGATCTGCGCCATCATCTGGCCCGGCAGACCGAGCGTCGGGTGGTCGGTTTCGATTTTCGCCGCATGCTGGCCGATGATGCGCCGCGGGCCTTGGACGCGGAATTCGCCGCCGGCGCCGATATCCTGATTCTCGACACCTTCGATGCGGCGACGACTCTGGCCGCCGGTCGGTTGATGGCGCACCACGGAGAGAAAGGACAGCGCTTCCTGATCGGGTCGTCGGGCGTCGAATATGCCTTGGCCGAGCAATTCGCCGTCGAAGGCCGGATTCCCCGATGCCAGCCCCCCGGTCCGCGCGGTGCCTCCGACAAACTCCTGGTGTTGTGCGGAAGTTGCTCGCCGGTGACGGCGGAGCAGATCGATTGGGCGGAACATCATGGATTCGCGCTGATCGCTCTCGATACGCCGCACTTGATCGAAAGCAGCGGAAACGACGAGATCCGCGCCGCTCTGATCGAACAGGTCGGTGTCGCGCTGGCGTCGCATAACGGCGTGGTTCTGCATTCGGCGCGCGGACCAACCGATCCCCGGATCGCGCCGACCCGCGCGGCGCTCGACCGTCTCGGTCTGTCGGGGCAGGACAGTTCCCGGGTGTTGGGGGGATTCTTAGGACGTGTGGTCCGCGAGCTGTTGGCCCAGGGGCGGGTCCGACGGGTTCTGCTGGCCGGCGGCGACAGCTCCAGCTATGCCGCGGAGGCGATGGGGGTCGAGGCGCTGGAGGTGGCGGGGCCGTTGTTGCCTGGAGCGCCGCTGTGTCGTATTCACGCGTCGGACCGGGCCATCGACGGCATCGAGGTGGTGCTCAAAGGCGGACAGGCGGGCGGTACCGATGCCTTCGGCCGCGTTATGGAGGGCCGGTAAGGACAATGACGGCAACAACGGGGGCGGTGCGAAGATGACTCCTTCCGAGCGGCGACGGGAAATCGTCAATCTGGTGATGGCCGAAAGGACCGTCCAACTCGATCAGTTGGCCGAGCATTTCGGCGTCAGTCGCATGACCATTCATCGCGATCTCGACCTTCTGGAGGAGCGGGGGTTGCTGCGCAAGGGCCGTGGCGGGGCGACCGCCGAAGGCTCGCTTCTGTTCGAGAGCAATTTTCATTACCGCATGCAAACGGAAATGCCGGAAAAGAGAGCCTTGGCCAAAGCTGCCGCCGCTTTGGTGGAGCCGGGAAATGTCGTCATGATCGACGACAGCACCACCACTTTGCTTTTGGCCGAGGAATTCGAGGCCATCGAATTCATCACCATCATCACCAATTCCCTGGCGGTGTGCGAGCGCCTGCGGGGGCGGCCGAACGTCCATCTGATTCTGACCGGCGGCAGCTACAACGATACCTTTCAGGGCTTCTATGGACTGATCTGCGAACAGACGTTGGGAAAGTTGAGGGCCGATTGGGCCTTCCTGTCGGCATCGTCGGTGATTGGCACGTCGCTTTACCATCAGGATCAGGAAGTGGTGCGGATGAAACGCGCCTTGATGAGTTCGGCCGAACATTCGGTGTTGCTGTTGACCCACTCCAAGTTCAAGGCGCGCGCGCTCAATCATTTTGCCGATCTGTCGGAATTCGAGAAGGTGTTCATCGGGGCGGACCTGGACGACGCCGCTGCGCAAAGACTGCGGCAGGCCGATATCGCCTTCGAACTGATTTAAAGGAGGACCATCCATGTTAGCAACGGTCGGTAAACAGCGGCATCTGTCGCGTCTGATCAATCCCGAGACGGGGCGCGGCTTCTGCATTGCCTTTGACCACGCCTTGCAACTGGGGCCCACCGCCGGTCTGTTGCATCCGGAAGAAACCTTGCAATGCATGACCGAGGCCGGTGTCGATGCGGTCATCCTGCCCTTAGGTTCGGCGATGCGATTCGGCGCGACGCTGGCGCGCAAACAGGGACCTGCCCTGATCTTGCGCCTTGACCAAACCACCATGTGGCGTGAGGGGACGCCGCTGGCTTACCCGGACGGCCATACCCGCCTGGTGGCTTCGGTGGAGGATGCGGTGGCGCTTGGCGCCGAAGCGGTGATCACCTATCTGTTCGTCGCTCCCAACGATCCTGATCTGGAAACCCGGTCCTTCGAGGACTGCGCCGAGGTCAATAGGGCGGCGCGCCAATTCGGCATCGTCCATATCATCGAGACCATGGGCGCCCGCCGTGGCTTGGCTGAAGACGTCTTCGATCCCGAATTCGTCGCCTTTCATGCCCGGATCGGCATCGAGATGGGGGCGGATATCATCAAGACCGATTGGCCGGGCAGTGCCCAAGGGTTGCGTCCGATCACCGAATCGTCGCCGGTGCCGGTGCTGATCGCCGGGGGCAGCAGTCGTGGATCCGACTTGGGCGTGCTCGAACTGGTTGCCGAGGTCATGGCTGGCGGCGCCGCCGGTATTTTGTTTGGCCGCGCCATTTTCCAGGCAAAAAATCCGCTTGCGGTGATGACGGCGTGTCGGCGGATCATTCACGACGGCCTGTCCGCCGCGCAAGCGGCCGCGGCGGTCGGGATTTGACTTTTACGGTTGGGGAAGTTGTTTCTCCGCGGCGCAAGCTTGGCGGCGGGCGTGGCGCCAGCCGGGAATATCGGCCGGCCATAGGGGCCACTTCACCTGGATATCAACGCCGGGAGGCAGGGGAAAGGTTATGCCGGTTCTCTCTTGAATGTCGGCCACCGACGTAATCCAGCGGCCGATGTCGCCTTTGCTGATGTAGCGTTGCGGCATGAGAAAAGCGATCGCCTGCTCGGACTGCGGGTCATAGACGATCTTGAAGAAGGCGATGGGGACGGCGACATGGTTGGCACCGATGGTCGGCGGCTGAGGCGTCAGAATGGGTCCGACGAAGACGATCACAGCCCCTCTCGTCCAGGCCCAAGCCCGGACGGTCTGTTCCAACCGTTCCCATCCCTCGCGGTTCAGACCGGGGAGTTGAGGCGCGGTGTTGGCCATGCTGAAACTATCCTGCGCCTCCTGGGAGTTCCAGGTGAAGTCTTCGACCGGGGCTTGATGGCCACGGTCAAATCCTGAGCGGGAATAGTCCGACGGCTCGGCCCGACGGCCCGGTGGCAAGGCGTCCTCCGCATGGAATTCCTCCGCCACTTTCTGGCAGCCCATGGTGCGCAGAGAGGTCAGCCGGTAAGCGACCCAACGCGGGATCCGCAAATCGTCGTCATGCAAGGCGGCGTAGCCGGTATGGCAAACCTGCGTCACATGGGCCTTGAGGCCGAACGATGGCAGCCCGGTTTCGGATATCACCGTACAGTCGGCGGCGAATACCGGCCGGCTGAGCAATAACGCAAAGGCAAGGAGGATCAGTCCGCGCATTTTCGCCCCCAATTTGGAAGTCTAGCCTAACACATAGGGCGTATTCCCTCCACGCCGGGGAAAGAGTTTTTCCGAAGCGCCTTGCGTGATGACATCAATTTGGCGACAATTTTCAGACCATAGCCTTTGGGGCTGCGGAAAATTGAGAAAGCGTTGCCGTCATGCCCGTTCACCGGCCCCCGGCGCTGTTCCTGCACAGCGCCTTCCGTTCCGGCAGCACCTGGTTCTGGAACAAATTCCGTCAGTCGCCGCACGTCTGCGCTTATTACGAACCGTTCAACGAGGCGCTGGCGACCCTCGATCCGGCGCAACTTGCCGAGGGTGGCACGGCGCCTTGGCCGACCGGCCATCCGGTTTTGAATGCGCCCTATTACGCCGAATATGCGCCGCTGTTGCGGCCGGAAGGGGGGGGCGCCCATTTCGATCCCCGATTCTCCTATGAAGCCTATTTCGACGATGGCGCGGAGGAGGAGCAGCGGCGCTATATCGCCAATTTGATCTCGCATGCCACGACATCAGGCACGCTGCCGGTTCTCGGCTTCTGTCGATCGCTGGTCCGGCTGCCATGGTTTCGCCGACAGTTCGAGGGCGTTCATATCGCGACCTGGCGCAATCCATGGGACCAATGGGCGTCCTGTCATGATCAGGCCGTGCATCATAAAAATGCCTATTTTGAATTCCGGGCCTTTCTTATCGCCAGCATCGGCGTCTGCCATGACGACTATCATGATGTCTTTGGCGATCTTCAGCTTCCGCCATTTTTGAAATATACGACCGTGTCGGATGAGAAGTTTCTCTACCCGTTCTTTTATGCCACCCATGTCAATCAACGGTTCCGTATCTTTCTCCGGGTGTTCCTGCTGGATATGCTGACCGCGTTGACGCATGCCGACGTGGTCGTCGATCTCGATCGCTTGGGCGGCGATCCGGCTTATCGGCAAGAGGTGACGACGCAATTGCGCGATCTGTCCGGTCTCGACGATCTGTCTTTCGACGATTGCGCGTTGCCGCGCCACCCTTATCAAGACGATGGGGACTATGTGGCGGAGATGGATGAGGCCTTGGCCTTTCTCGATCGGTATGGCGAGCGCTTGACTCCCGGTTCTCCGGAGCTCACGGCCTTGGGGACGCTTAAGGCGCGGATGGCGGAGTGCCGGCAAAAAATGGCAGAGGCGGCGGCGACCCTGCCCGCTGTCACGGACGATTCAAGCGAGGCTGAGGACGACGGGTTCGACAGGCTGTCTTTGTGCCATGTGTTGTTTGCCGCCAGGCGGATGGTGAAAGGCGATTCCGATCCGACCGCCGCCTTGACCTATTTACGTTCGGTCTATGGCGCCGACTTTGCGGCATGCCAGGCCGGCTTGGCCGAAGTTGCCGAATTCGTCCAGTGGCTGGGCGGGGATCCGGCCTATGCGAACGAACGCGTGGCCGCCGGCCGCCTCGGCGAAGTCCTGCGGGCGGGCGGGTAAGAAAATACCATGGGGCGGACGCTCCTTATCCCAATAAGAGCATTTCACCGCAGAGGCACAGAGAACGCAGAGATTTTTCAAAGTGTTGCGAAAACTCGAAGGCTCACCCGCAAGGTGACGAGATCTATTCCTCTGCGTTCTCTGTGTCTCTGCGGTTCATCTCCGTGGTTTATCTGCCAAATTTAGGCTTGTGCTTTTCCCACGGTTTTCCGTCGACGCTTCTTTGGGCGGCCGCGTGGCGCGTCGGACGGCGCGGGGTCGTCGTCCTTGCGGTCCGAAAGCTCCGACAAAGGCCAGGTTTGGCGGCATTTGGTGCACCACCCCACCGTCCGGCCCTTCTCGGAAACCAATTCGAAGACATGCAGGGTCGATGCGGCGGGGCAAATCGCCCGGAAAGTCTGTCCCATCACGTCTCGTCTAGTCCGCTTTGTTCTTTGATCGCTCTTTCGGCTTGCCTTTCCAGCGTTCCTTGACG
>DATNIV010000240.1:0-3451 GCA_035604255.1 Telmatospirillum sp.
TCTCCAGGGCTTTTGCCACCAAATCCGGGTGCGCCTCGCCGACCACCACCGGGATCAGAGAGATGTTGTCAAAGAGGATTTGCAGGAACGGCAAATGGACTTCGAGACTGTGTTCTTGCGCATGGGCGGCGTCGAGCGTGATCACGCCGGGAATTTGCAACAATCCGGCAATGGCCTGGCGATCCAGGGAAACAGGTCCCAGCGGCGTTTCGAAACGATCCGACGATGGGACCGCAAGGCCCGGAAAGGCGACACGATGCGACGGCCCGAACAGCACGACGCGCGTGATCTGGTGTCGCGCCCCCGTTAAGCGAGCATAGACGCTGGCGGCAATGGGTCCTGAATAGATGTAACCAGCGTGAGGCGCGATGATCGCCTTCGGAAGCGCCAGGGGCGCCAGCGCGGACATCCGATGCGGAACGGCGTCCAGGAACTGCCGCACGTCGCGGGCCAGAATGTCAGGTTCGGCCGGGTAGAAGGCACCGGCGACGGCAGCGCTACGGACGAGGCCCATGACCGTTTCCGAGAGTTGTTGGAAGAAGATCAGTTTAGCGCAATCGCCACGCGCGCTGAAGCGTTATAACCCACACTGGGCACGGTGCCGCAGCAGATGATCGATCAAGGTGACGGCCAGCATGGCTTCGGCGACCGGCACGCCGCGAATGGCGACGCAAGGATCATGGCGACCTTTTGTGGAAACCTCGACATCATTGCCTTGCCGATCGACCGACAATTTTGGCGTCAGGATCGAACTGGTCGGTTTGATCGCCATGCGGGCCACGATGGTTTGTCCGGTGGAAATGCCGCCCAGGATACCGCCCGCATGGTTGGTAAGAAAGGTCGCCGCGCCGTTTTGCATGCGCATTTCATCGGCATTCTGTTCGCCGCTGAGATTGGCTACGGCAAATCCGTCGCCAATCTCGACGCCTTTGACGGCGTTGATGCTCATTAAAGCCTTGGCGATATCAGCGTCGAGTTTGTCGTAGACCGGGGCGCCAAGACCTGGTGGCACGTTTTCGGCGATCACTTCAACCACGCCGCCGATGGACGAACCGCTTTTGCGGATGGAATCCAGATAGGGCTCCCAAACGCTGGCGGCCTGGGCATCGGGGCACCAGAAGGGATTGTTGGGGACGTCTTCCCAATCCCAGTGGCTTCGGTCGATGACGTGTGGTCCCATTTGCACCATGGCACCACGAATGCGCACGCCGCCGGGGACCAAAGTGTCCAGGACTTTGCGGGCAACGGCGCCGGCGGCGACACGCATTGCCGTTTCTCTGGCCGAGGAGCGTCCGCCCCCCCGATAATCGCGAATGCCATATTTGGCCTGATAGGTATAGTCGGCATGGCCGGGGCGGAACCGCTCGGCGATTTCCGAATAGTCCTTCGAGCGTTGATCGGTATTCTCGATCAACAGGCCGATCGGCGTGCCTGTGGTTTGACCTTCGAACACGCCGGAAAGGATCTTCACCTTATCAGCTTCGCGGCGTTGGGTGGTAAACCGCGACTGGCCCGGCTTGCGCTGGTCCAGCCACGGTTGGATATCGTCTTCGTTCAGTCCGATCCGTGGCGGCACGCCGTCGATCACGCAGCCGATCGCCGGCCCGTGGCTTTCGCCGAAGGTGGTGAAACGGAAGAGCGTGCCGAAGCTGTTGCCTGTCATCGGATGTCAGTCCACGGCAGCGATATCGGGGGCGTCGACGGCCTTCATGCCGACGACGTGATAGCCACAGTCCACATGATGGACCTCGCCGGTGACGCCGCTCGACAGATCGGAGAGCAGATAGACTCCGGATCCGCCGATGTCTTCCAACGTCACATTGCGCTTCAAGGGCGAGTTGTATTGGTTCCACTTGAGAATGTAACGGAAGTCGCCGATTCCCGATGCGGCCAGGGTCTTCATCGGGCCGGCCGACATGGCGTTGACACGGATATTGGCGCCGCCCAGATCGACGGCCAGATAGCGCACGCTGGCTTCCAACGCCGCCTTGGCCACACCCATCACATTGTAATGCGGCATCACGCGTTCGGCGCCGTAATAGGTGAGCGTGAGCAGGCTGCCGCCTTCGGTCATCAGCGGCGCGGCGCGGCGCGCGATCGCGGTGAAGGAATAGCAGGAGATGAACATCGTGCGGCTGAAGTTTTCCGCCGAGGTTTCAACATATTTTCCCTTGAGTTCGTCCTTGTCGGAGTAGGCGATGGCGTGGACGACGAAATCCAGCCGGCCCCATTTTTCCGCAAGGGTGGCGAAGACCGCGTCGATGCTGGCGTCGTCAGTGACGTCGCAAGGCAAAACCAACTCGCTGCCGATGCTGGCGGCCAACGGGCGAACCCGTTTTTCCAGAGCCTCTCCCTGAAACGTAAAGGCCAATTCCGCCCCTTGCGCGTGGGCTGCCTTGGCAATACCCCAGGCGATGGAACGGTCATTGGCAACGCCCATAACCAGGCCTCTTTTGCCGGCCATAAAAGCCGAGGAAACAGTCATACAGTCCTCTCTTCGAAATTCTTTACGCCATATCCCTGGCAAAACGCGCGCATCCTACACCAAAGGAAGGTATGGTCAAAGCAGGGCTTCGAACTCAGGTCAATCCAAGCTTGCGGCGGAGGACATAGATGGTATCGGCTTTCGCAGCGGGGAGAGGGCGTCTGATGAGGCTCGTCCTCTATGTGGGACGGCGATTCCGCGCTGATGGCGCTTTCAACATGGCGTCGTCTTTATCCTACACCTCCTTGCTGTCCCTGGTGCCCCTGCTGGCGATCGGTTTGGCCGTTCTGGCGGCTTTTCCCGTGTTCGACACGATTCGCGACGATTTGCAGGCGACGTTGTTTCGCTATGTGGTGCCCGAGGTCGGGGAGCAGGTGCAGGGGTATGTGACCGGTTTCGTCAAAAACGCCGGAAAACTGACGGCTGCCGGCGTTATCGGTTTGGCGATCAGCGCGGTGATGGTGTTGGTGACCATCGAGAGCTCGTTCAATCAGATTTTTCGCGTCACGACGCCGCGAACACCGCTATCCCGCTTGCTGGTCTATTGGACGGCTTTGACCCTGGGGCCGCTCATGTTGGGGACCAGCTTTTCCTTGTCGGCCTGGCTCTTCTATGCGGCCAGTGACTGGGCTGCCCAGGCCGGTTTGTGGATTTTGGTGCGGATGGTGACCAACGCGGCGCCGGTGGCTTTGTTGATGGCCGCTTTCGGTTTGCTTTATCTGACGGTTCCCAATCGTCGGGTCGGTCCGATGGATGCTGCCATCGGCGGGATTGTGGCGGGGTTCGCCTTCGCCAATTTGCGCTGGGGTTTCGGGCTCTATATGGCCAACGCCAAGACCTATCAATCGATCTATGGGGCCGTCGCAAGCGTTCCTATTTTCCTGTTCTGGATGTATCTGTCTTGGATGGTCATTCTCTTCGGCGCCGAATTGACGGCCGCCTTGCCGGAGTGGCGGTTGTCCCGTG
>DATNIV010000241.1:0-3361 GCA_035604255.1 Telmatospirillum sp.
TTTCGCAAAGAACATGTTTGCCCTTGCCCATGGCTTTGATGGCCCATTCGCAATGCATCGAGTTGGGCAACGGAAGATAAATGACGTCGACCGCGGGGTCGTCAATCAGCGTCTCATAGGCGGAGTGCGCCGTGAAGTCGCCGAACAGATTTCGGAATTCCGTCAATTTACCAGGGTCGCGTGAGGCGACCGCCTGCAACTTGGCATTCGGACAGCGCTGAATTGCCGGAACGACCTGCATGCGCGCGATTCTCGCACAACCCATAACACCCCAGCGAATCTGACGAGCCATTTGTTCCCTCCATTGAGCGCAGTTCTCAAGGCGCGACCGTAACGCAAATGCTGATGATCCACTATGGCATTGCTCTGCCCGACCCCCCCATCCCTCGCGCGGCAAAGTCAACCCAAGCAGATAGGCAGATATAACCTCGCCGGTCGATGTGGTAACCGGGCAAAAAGGGGGCAACCTTATCGGCGTGGGATGAAATTTCGTGGAATTTGAAGGGGTTCGATAGTTGGTACGGCCATTGCTTCGTAAAAGATCGGTAAGCCCGGCGACCGGGCGCACGGTTGGAGTCTTGTCGAGGCTGAAGACATGGATGGCATCGCCAATATCGGATCCTATTCGGTACCGTCGGCACCGCAGGGGGGAGGCTGTCCGCCGCCCAACCCTTTCGCTGCCCGCTTCGAGCTGCCGCCGGCGCCCTCGGCGGCGTGCCTTCCGCCTGAGCTGGGACGCGCCTCCGCCGGGCCTTTGCTCCTCGGAGTGCAAATATTATCCACTTTGCTGCAAGCGCAGGACCTGACACAGCCGCTCGGGCAAGATCCCGGTGGCGGTGTCCATTTTGACGTCCTGACAATGGCGCCGTTCCTGGCCGCTGAAGCGGCGTGGTTATTACGGCAACGCCAAAAAGCCGCCAAACCAGATCAGGCCGACAAAGGCTCCGAAGAGGACGAAGGTGCCGAAGAGGGTAAAAACGGCGACGTCAAGAAGGGGCGGGCGCGACAGAACGCGGACGAAGACGGCGAAGACGACCAATTGATGTCATAGGACAGGCCGACCAATAACTCACCGTGTTCTAACCGGATGCGGAAAAGTCGAAAATTCTCCGTCATTCCCTTGGATCAGCGGGAATTCATGCCAGTGCCAAATCAATATCTCGTCTTCCGGCAACATGCTTGCCCCAATGTGGATCCTTGCCTACGCGGGGTATAAAGACTGTCAGCGGTCATTTAAACAGCGCGTCGATGTCGGCTTGGCCAATTTCCTGCTTGGGAGCAGGGGCTTTGTCTGAGAAGACTTGGTCTACATGCGCCTGATCGACTTTATCGTCCGGTGGAGCGTCGACGATTTTGCGGCCAAGCATCGATTCCTCGATGGAGCGCAGCGTCTTGAGGGCGCGCTGGATGCGCTGGCCCGTCAAGTCCTGGAAGCCGCAGGCCTCGAAGATGGCGGTGACGTGATCAAGGACGGCGAACCTGACTTCGCCGGGGACTCCTTCGGTATCGATGCATTCGGAGATCTGTTCGGCGGCGTCCATGATGCGGTTGGCCGCCTCGGCGTTGAGGCGGATGACCGCCTCGATTTCCTGACCGGGACCGCCGACATCGTCGAACGACGGGCGCGCCGTCACCTGGCTCAGCAGGTCACCGATTTTGTCGAGCACCTCGTTGGAGGTCATATCGTTCAATTCGACGCTGCCGGCGACATCGGCGCGCACTTCCTTGATGCGTTCGATGGTGAAGGTGTGCATCGCTTCCAAACGGGCGGCGAGCATCGCCATCTGGGCGACGGTGACAGGCTGCCGGTCGTCCTCGGTTTGGTGTGTCTCGTCCATCATCTTTTGGTTTTCCCTTGCCGAATAGAGAAACGCATATCGACGGCCCATCTTCTCAGGAAACGAATTTCGCCAGAGACAGTCGCATTGAGGGGGCGAGCTCATTCCTTCCTGTAACCGATGGTCTCGATAGTTAACCATGTGAAACGAATTTGCATGTCCCTAAATGGGGATATCCGACGGATTATTCAGCTATATTAAGCCGGTGGACTTTGTTTGGACAGGAAACGGCGCTGGATAAGTGGGTCCTCTGCCGGTTGACCACGCCGCGGGGGCTCAGGTCTCACCGCTAAAACCGATACGACTTTTCCTGGCGATTGCTATAAACTTCCGGGGTTCCGCATCACCAGTGCGGGACTGTCTCACGTGATGGCGCCCTGGGGACGAGGGCCCGTCCTCCTGATAACGGTTGACGTGTCCGGGACCTATTGATGCCGATTGAGCCGCCAACCAGTCATTCGCCCGTGCACCGGGACGCTCCGCAAGGTAAGGGCAACCGAGCGAGGGGCGCGCTCGTCCTGCTTCGCGCTTGGGCAGGGACACCCCGAATCTGGCTGGATTTCCGGCGGAAGCGTTTCTGGGCCGTCGCCCTTTTCCTGATCTACACGCTGGCTGGTTACCTCGTCGCGCCGCCGATTCTGCGCCACGAGATCGTCACTTCGTTGCAAAAGACTTTGGAGCGGCCGGTTGTTCTCGACGATCTGCGGATCAATCCGCTCGCGCTTGTCGCCGATCTGCGTGGCTTCCATGTCAGCGAAACGGATGGGTCTCCGCTCATCGGCTTCGACCGGCTCACCATCCGTTTTTCGCTCAGCAGCCTGCTGCACTGGGCCTGGAGTTTCGACGAGATCCGGCTGGAAGGCGCGAAAGGCAACGTCATCCGCTATAGCGAAACCGATACCAATATCGGTCGTATGATCCACGCGGCCGAGACGTCCTCGCCGACCGCAAAGCCAGAGGCGGATCACGGATCGACGAGGCTCGTCATCCGCCGTCTGAAGATCATGAACGCGACGGCGGATTTTACCGATCATGTGCCGTCGGTTCCGTTCAAGACCTTGATCGGTCCGGTGAACGTGGACATCGAAAGCTTCAGCACGCTGCCGCAGAGGAAGGGCGAGCAGCATATCCTGATCGAGATGGAAGGCGGCTCGACGCTGGAATGGAGCAGCGAATCCGGACTCAATCCGCTTGTTTCCGCCGGTCATGTGACGGCGAAAGGCCCCTATGCGCCGCTTCTGACCCGGTATTTAGGGGATTCGATCAATGTCTCGGCGCCGACGGGGGGCGTGACCGCTGAACTGGATTATCACTTTCAAGAACGTCCCGATGGGGTTTTTGCTTTGGCGGTCGAGCATGTCAGCCTGGGCTTAACCGACCTGACCTTACGCGAGCAGGGCGCGGCAGCGCCGTTTCTGACTGTGCCGGAACTCCGTTTGGCCGGCGGGCATTTGGCTTGGCCGGAAAAAAAGGCGGGCGCCGATACGCTGACGATCAATGGCGTGAGCCTCGCGCTGCGACGC
>DATNIV010000242.1:0-2802 GCA_035604255.1 Telmatospirillum sp.
AACCTTGTCTCCCATGCGCCCAGCCATTTTGGCGAGCGGCGCGTCGATGCGGCCTTGAGGATATTTCGGCACGCCGACAACCAGCGCCCAATAGCATTTCCGCGCCGCGCGGCTGCGAAAGGCCGCCGCCAATTTGGTCGCCGCCATCGCATTGCGGGCGAGCAGCAACACGCCGCTGGTGTCCTTGTCGAGCCGATGAACCAAACGCGGTCTTTCGGCCGCATCAAAGGTCAAAAGGTCGAGCATCGCGTCCAGATGCTTTTCCATATTGGTCCCGCCTTGCACCGCCAACCCGGCGGGCTTGTTCAGCACCAGAACATCCGCGTCCTTGTAAAGAACGGCGTCACGCAACGCCTTGGCCTCGGCGGCGCTGAAGGTCACGGTCGGCTTCACCGCCTCGACGGGAGCCGGCGTGTCGCTCTGCGGCGGCACCCGAATCGATTGTCCCGCCTCCAGCCGCTGGTTGGATTTGGCGCGTTTCCCGTCCACGCGAATCTGGCCTGTCCGCAACAATCGCTCCAGCAAGGCATGGCCCAATTGCGGAAAATGCCGTTTGAACCACCGATCCAAGCGGATTTCGGCCTCGTCGTCAGTCACGGCAAGGGTCTGCACCGCTGTCGCATTCGGCTGGTCTTGCACTTCGGCCTCACTCATTCTTGGCATCCATCGTCCGGCGCCGCAGTTTGTTCCAATAATCGAGCCGCTTTCTGATTTCCCGTTCAAAACCGCGTTCGGGCGGATCGTAAAAGGTTCGTCTTGGCATCCCGTCAGGAAAATAGTTCTGCCCGGAGAACCCTTCGGCGGTGTCGTGATCATAGACATAGCCGTCCCCGTAGCCCATGTCCTTCATCATTCGGGTCGGCGCATTCAAAATATGCATCGGCGGCATCAAGGACCCGGTTTCCCGCGCCGCCTTGATCGCCCTGTTGTAGGCCTTGTAGACCGCATTCGATTTCGGCGCCGTGCCAAGATAGACGACCAACTGGGCCAACGCCAATTCGCCTTCCGGGCTCCCCAACCGCTCATAAACGTCCCAAGCGGCCAAGGCCTGAGTCACCGCCTGGGGATCGGCCAAACCGATATCCTCGACGGCAAACCGGGTCAGGCGCCGCGCGATATAAAGCGGATCCTCGCCCCCGGCCAACATGCGGGCCATCCAATAGAGAGCCGCATCGGTATCCGAGCCGCGCAACGACTTGTGCAAAGCGCTGATCAGATTGTAATGCCCCTCCTGCGCCTTGTCGTAAAGCGGCGCCCGTTTCTGGACCGCGGCGGCCAACGCCTTGGCGTCAAGCGGCTGCTTGGGCGTCAAGGCGTCGATCTGTTCCGCCATATTGAGCAAATAGCGACCATCGCCGTCCGCCATTGCCCGGAGCGCCTCCCGCCCCATCGGATCGACCGGCAAGACATGTCCCGTGACGCCTTCGGCCCGGCAAAGAAGCTTTTCCAAGGCGTCATCGTCCAGACGACGCAAAACCAGCACCTGGACCCGCGACAGCAAGGCGGCGTTGAGTTCAAAAGAGGGGTTTTCCGTGGTCGCTCCGACCAGAATCACCGTCCCATCTTCGACATAGGGAAGAAAACCATCCTGCTGAGCGCGATTGAACCGATGAATTTCGTCGACGAACAGCAAGGTTCCTTGCCCCATCGTACGGCGTTTGGCCGCCGCGTCGAAAATCTTGCGAAGATCAGCCACGCCGGAAAACACCGCGGACAAGGGCTCAAAGACAAGGTCGGTCTGCTCCGCCAACAGACGCGCGATGGTTGTCTTTCCGCACCCCGGCGGTCCCCAGAGGATGATCGACGACAGGCGGCCCTGCTCCAACATGCGGGCCAGCGGCCCTTCGGTCCCGACCAAATGGTCTTGACCGACGACCTCCTCCAGCCGTTGCGGACGAAGCCGATCGGCCAAGGGGCGGGGCGCCTGGCTTTCAAACAATCCGGTCATTTCGATCCAACATGTCAGCCCCCTCTCCCCTCACGGAAGGGGAAAAAGGGAAAGAAAACGCACGAACTCAATCCCCCACCGTCAGCGTAAAGGACTCACCGCCCCGTTTTATGGTGATCGCCCAATTCTTTCCCGGCGACGCCAGGACCGATTTTAGATCCGACACCGAGGCGACGGTTCGCCCATTGAGCTTGGCGATCACGTCGCCGGGCTGAAACTGCAGATGATTGGCGATGGTTCCCCGCTTCACCCGGATGATCGTCACACCCGTTTCCACGCGCTCCAGCCCCAACTCTTCCGCCAAGGCCGGATTCATATTGGCGACAGTGGCGCCGGTAAATGGATTGTGACCACCAATCTCGTTGGTATCGCGGGCCGGCGTCTCGGGCGGAGGCTGCAAAATGACGGAAACGCCGCGGTCTTGCCCATTGCGCGACACGGTAAGCTGGGCGGTAGACCCCACGTTCAGCGTGGCAATACGAAAGCGGAGCGCTTCCGGATCATCGATTTCGTGGCCATTCACCGCGAGAACCACGTCGCCGACCTTGAGACCGGCCTGCTCCGCCGGACTGCCGGCATGCACACCATTGATCAGGACACCGTAAGGGCGAGCCAGTTTCAAAGCTTGAAACATTTCGGCCGTCACCGGCTGGCCGGCCGCGCCGAGCCAGGGGCGCACAGCCTTCCCACCGCTGGTGATGCCGCCCAGCACCGCCTTGACCATGGTCGAGGGTATCGCGAATCCGATGCCGATCGATCCGCCCCCTTGTCCCGAGGAAAAGATGGCGCTGTTGATCCCGATCAGCCGCCCTTGCAAGTCAACCAGAGCGCCGCCCGAGTTCCCAGGATTGATG
>DATNIV010000243.1:0-2963 GCA_035604255.1 Telmatospirillum sp.
TCGACCGGCGGCGGTTCGATCGGCAGCACGTCGAGCGCCGCGCCGGCCACCTTGCCGCTCCGCAAGGCCTGATAGAGGGCCGCCATCTCGACGACCGGTCCCCGCGCCGTATTGAGGAACAAGACCCCCGGCTTCATGGCGTCGAACGCCCGGGCATTGATCAGGCCGGTGGTTTCCGGGGTCAGCGGGCAATGCAGGCTGACGATGTCGCTGAGCCCGAGCAGCGCTTCCAGCGATTCGACCCGCGTCACGCCGACGGCGATTTCCGTGCCGCGCGACACATAGGGGTCATAGGCGACGACGTTCAGCCCGAACGCCTTGGCCCGCAGGGCTGTCGCTATTCCGATGCGCCCCAGACCGACCAGGCCGATCGTCGTTCCCCGAATCCGCCGCATACAGGTGGTTTCCGGATATTGCCAGGGCGAGCGGATGTCGTGGCGCATCTTGTCCTGGAATTCGGGAATGCCGCGGGCCAGCGACAGCAGGAAGGCGATGGTGTGATCGGCGACTTCGCTGGTGCCATAGTCCGGCGTGTTACACACCGGAATACCGGCGGCGGCGGCGGCCAGATCGATGTGATTGAAGCCGACGCCCGCCCGCACGATGATCCGGCACTTCTTCGCATGGTCGATCAAGGCCGGCCCGATCTTCATCTCGTGCCAGACGAGGAAGGCGTCGCAGGCCTCCAGATCCGCCAAGGGGATGGCGGACGGATCGCGCGTCCGATGAAGACGGAACTCGACATCCGATCCGGCGACCGCCCGTTCGACGACGGCGTCATCCGGGTATTGGGCATCGGGGGTCAAGATCGTGAACCGCATCCTCGTTTACTCCTCTTAAAAGTCGGCGTCCTAAAGGGCGTTCGGCACGTCGGACTGTCAAATCGATTTATGTATGCCAGTATGCTAGTAGTTTTTCCAGAAGAGAAGTCCAAATGTGACCGAGGGGGGCACTTTGCCTCCACGCGGCCTTTTAAACAGCGGCAGCGGCCGAAACGCAGGTTAAATCTCCCTTTTACAAGGGGCGAGGACGGTGACGACTTGCCTCGGCTTTGAGGAACGCCGCTCGGCATTGTCGTCGATCTGACAATTCATTTGATTGCGAGGTCGATGTTCCTTATATGTTCTTGACGTCTTGTTGACATCGGGCAGCAGAGACCGTAATTATGGGTAGAATATATTTCTCGATGACACAAAGTTGAATTTTTATGCCGTTTCAACCCGTTGACACCCAGCGGCTGTATCAGCAAGTGGCTGATCAGATCAGTGAACTGATCCGCGCCCGGGAATTTCCGGTCGGGCATCGTCTGCTGCCGGAGCGCGATCTGGCGAAGGCGTTGGGAGTCAGTCGTCCGGTCGTCCGCGAGGCGATGATCGCCCTGGAAATTGCCGGGTTGGTCGAGGTGCGAACCGGGTCTGGAACTTACGTCAGGGCGCGGACCAATGCCTCGGCGCGGCCGTTGCCGATCATCCTGGGCGATGTCGGGCCCAGCCCGTTCGACATCATTTCGGCGCGCGTGCTGCTCGAAGGCGAGGTTGCGTTCGTGGCGGCGAAAGAAGCGACCGACGAGGATCTGGAAGAGATCGCCGCCATTCACAAGGAATCGGCCCGGTTGATGGCCGAAGGCGAATGGTCGCGGGACTCGGATCGGCAGTTTCACGAACGCATCGCCCGGGCCACCCATAACACGGTGTTGCCGTCGCTGGTCGAAGGCCTGTGGACCAACCAATTCGCGCCGGTTTTTTCGATGCTGAGCAAACGGACCGGACTTTCGGATAACCGGGCCGCCACCTTGGCCGCCCACGGGCGGATCGCCGAAGCTTTGATGCAGCGTGACGCCGCCGGCGCCCGCGCGGCGATGCATGCTCACCTGGAACAGGTCATGGCCGTGCTGCTGCGCGACGACGAGACCCCTTAAGGGCCTGCGTCCGGCCATCCGGGACAGCCGGACGCAGGCAAGCTATCTATTGATACCGATCGATAATGGTCTGCATCGTTCCGTCGGCTTTCATGGCTTCGGCGGCTGTTTTCAGCTTGGCGACGAGATCGGGGCTGCAATCCTTCGAACAGGCGACATATTGCTCGGTGCCGGTATGGGCAATAGCCGGGCCGATAACGATTTTTGCCGCTTCCGGGGTTCCTCGGAGAATATATTTCATCGTGGGAACACTGGAGAACCATGCATCCACGCGACCCAACACCAGCATATTGGGAACCGTATTCAACTTATCTTGAAGATGCATGTGGAACTGACTTTCGGCAAAACCTTCCTTGATCAACTGCTCGTACTGCACGCTGCCGATGGGAACGGCGATTTGTTTGAACGCGGCCTTGGCCTCGGCATAGCTTGCGACCTGCTTGCCCGTCGTGGCGAAGGCCCTATCCATTGTGAACACTGAAAACAGCCAGATGAACTGGGTCTCTCGGTCCGGTGTGCGCGCCACGCCGGTGATGAGCTGGTCCTTGCCTGTGGAGGTTTCCGTAAGGGCGCGCTTCCATGGCGGGAATTCCAGCTTGCCCGAGAATCCGGCCCGTTTCAGAGTCTCCATGGCGGCATCCGCCATGATACCCCGTCCATCCACCGGATTGCCCTGAGGCATCACATCGTTGGCCATAACGGTGATCGGTCCCGATTGCGCCGAGGCGGCGGCAAACGGCAGAAAACCGATCGCCATGACCATGGCGAGCGGAAAGCAGATCCACTGTCTCATCAAGATCTCCCCTTTCAAGGGCGGCCTCTTTGACCAGAACACGGATGGGCGAACTTCTCATCCCTGTCGGCGGACGACGTCCTCAATGCTCATGATGACAGGTTTCGGGAACCCGGCCCAGTCGGGAGTTCCCCGCTCTCCCATTCGCCAAGGCATGTCCGCAGATGGTCGAGAAAGGCGGCGACGGCGTCGGGCAGGCTTCGTCCGATCATGGTCTGCAGTTCGTAGCGCCGCTGGTCGATGGCCTCGGCG
>DATNIV010000244.1:0-6337 GCA_035604255.1 Telmatospirillum sp.
CAGTCGCCCGTCGTGCGGAATGACTCGCGCGGCGTCGATGCCGAGAATTTCGAGGGATTCGCGAATATAGGGCTGATCCGGAACCAGATAGACGCCCCGAAACCCGGACCGTTCGGCCAGAACGACCTTGGGAAGGTTTTCGAACAGCCAATGCCAGTAGTTCGCCGACCAGTTCACGGCAAGACAGATCGCGTCCTCCAGAGCCTGCGGAACCGCACCCCGCACCTTCTGTTGCAGGAACGCCTTGGTGACACCCTGCATATCGCCGTAGTTGACGGATTGCCGAAGGATGTCGAACGGCCTGTCCAGACGGCGGTACATCATCGCCGGCAAACCGCTGACATAGACGTTCTCGACGATGCTCAGCGTCAGACCCGGCTCGAAGGTATCGACGACGGAACATCTGATATCCGCCGTTTCCTGAAAACTGACCAACGACAGGTTCATCATCTGCTGAACCTTGAACCGCACCCATTTGGCTTTCAGACGATGGTTCGGGGAAGGAAACTGATTGGCCATATGTCGCCACACCTCAATCGGCTCCAGGACGCCACGCGGCCATTTGCCAAAAAAATGCACAATAGCCACACGCCCCCGCACTGGCAACAAGGCGCCGGCCAACTCGCTTCAGCGAAACCTTGCGGGATTTGTGTTCCGGTGGTGAATTAGCCGGCCCGCGTGGATGTCGTCACGATCGATCTGTCGGAATGCGTCGGCGCCGGACAACAAGAATGCGAACATCGCTATTTTGGAGAGAACCATGTCTGCCACGATAACGACTCCCGTCGAGGAGCGTTCCGAGAACGCCGTGCCGTCTGACCGGCAGGTCGGCGCCCATGTGGCCGCCGCAATGATCTCGGCCCGGCTCGATCGATTGCCTGTGTCTCGGACCGGCATCCGGATCGTCATATTGCTCAGCCTCGGTTTCTTCTTCGAATTATACGGCTTGTTGGCGACCGGTTATCTGGCCCCCGGCCTCATGCGCGCCGGTATTTTCACCATGACCACGCCGGGTCTCTTCGGAACCTCGGGCATCGCCAGCTTCATGGCGTCTTTGTTCTTCGGATTGTTCTGCGGCACGCTGGCCTGCGGATTTCTCGCCGACCGCTACGGGCGACGCACCGTTTTCGTCTATTCCCTGTTGTGGTTCATGCTGACCAACATGGGCATGCTGTTCATGAACAGCGCCTTCGCCATCAATTGCTGGCGCTTTCTCACCGGCGTCGGGATCGGCGTCGAAATGGTGACCATCGGCACCTTTCTGTCGGAAATCGCCCCAATGCGTCTGCGCGGACGCTCTTTCGCCCTGTGCCAGACCTTCGGCTTCTCGGCGGTCCCCATCGTGGCGATCATCTCTTATCTTCTGGTCCCCAACGATCCCCTGGGAATCGATGGATGGCGCTGGGTCGTGCTGATCGGAGCCCTGGGCGGCGTCTATGCCTGGTGGATCAGGCGCGATCTTCCGGAAAGTCCGCGTTGGCTGGCGCTGCACGGTCGGATCCTTGAAGCCGACGCGATCATGTGCGAGATCGAGGCCAAGATCGAGGCGGAAACCGGTCGTCCGTTGCCCGCCCCGGCCGATGTCGGCGACATCCGGTTGCCCGAAAAGGTCCGTTTCGCCAATCTATGGGTCCCCCCCTACCGGAACCGCATGATCATGATGATCATGTTCAACATCTTTCAGACCATCGGCTATTTCGGTTTCGCCAATTGGGTGCCATCGCTGTTGATCAGCCAGGGTATTGGCGTCACCAAGAGCCTCCTCTACACCACCATCATCGCCCTGGCCAATCCGATCGGACCGATGATCGGGCTGCTGATCGGCGATCGTTTCGAACGCAAGCATGTGATTGTCGCCGTGGCCGCCCTCAATGTGGTCTGCGGGCTGTTGTTCAGCCAGGCGACGGATCCGCTGACGATCAGCATTCTCGGGGTCGCGCTGACGCTGGCGGGAACGGTCATTTCCTACACTTATCATACCTATCAGTCCGAAATTTTTCCCACGGCGATCCGGGCCAGAGCGGTCGGCTTCGTCTATTCGTGGAGCCGCTTCTCGGCGATCTTCAACGCCTTCCTCATCGCTTTCTTCCTGCGGAATTTCGGCGTGACGGGGGTTTTCATTTTCATCGGCGCGGCGATGATCGTCGTCATGCTGGTCATCGGCCTGATGGGGCCGCGGACCAGAAATGTGTCGATCGAGAAAATATCGAACTGATTTTCAGCTCACGGGGCCTGAGACATGGAACAAATGCTAAGCTTCACGGGACGTATCCTCTATTTGTCTTCCGACCCCGCCGTGATTCGCCGGCAACTGGACGGCACCGACATTCGCCTCTCCGAGGCCCTGCCGTTGCGCGACAATGTCTCGACCGACGAGATCACCCCGGTCACCATCATGATGACCTTCGACGCGCGCCTTGGTCGCTACCCCTATGTCGGATTCGAAGCTGGCGGCGAAATGCCGTTCGCCATCGACACGGTCCGCCAGGGAGGGTTCGAGATGACCGTGGCGGGGAAGCGCTACGGCAAGGGATCGTCCCGCGAATCGAGCCCGCTGGCCGAAAAATCCGCCGGCATCAGGCTCATCGTGGCCGAGAGTTTCGAGCGTATTTATCGGCAGAACTGCGACAATATCGGCATCCTGACCACGACGGATTTTTCCATTCTCGATCGCATTCTCACCGGTGAGGCGATCCCGCTGACGGAATTCCTGACCGGACGTGACGACGTCACCCAAGACATCATCCGCGCCGGCGGCCTCCTCCCCTTTGCCCGAGCGCATTTGCCGCGCCTTGAGACGCCGCAGATCAATGACATCCGGCCGGGTGATCGGCCGCGTTCCCTCGCAGAAAAGATCGTCGCGCGCCGCAAGGTGCTGCCGGTCGGAGACGTCCAGCCGGGAGATGGCCTGTGGCTGTCGGTCGATTGGCGATTCAGCCACGACTATTTCACCGGCATGTGTGCCCATTTCGCGCACGAAGCCTTCGGTACGACCCTGGATCTGGTCCGCCCCCAGAACATCATCGCCTTCCAGGATCATCTGACTCTGGTCGAGCAAAGCCAGCCGCATGTGCGTGACGGGTTGGTGCCGGCGGTCCATGAGCTGTTCGAGGGACATCACGGATTCGTCGCCAAATATCCGGTTCGCGCGCACGGCCAGTTGCCCGGCGAACCAGGTTCGGACGGCATCTGTCATGCCATTATGACCGAAACCTACGCCCTGCCGGGCGACGTGATCATCGGGACCGATTCGCACACGCCGCATTCCGGTTCGCTGGGCAGCCTCGCCTTCGGCGCCGGGGCGACGGATATCGCCAATAGCTGGATGACCGGACTGATCCGCTGCAAGATGCCCGAGGTCATTCGGGTCGAAGTGGTCGGCCGCTTGGCAGACGGCGTGTCGGCGCGCGATATCGTCCAATATCTGCTGCAGACCGACGCCATCCGCACCGGAAAATCGATCGGCGTTATTTTCGAATATGGCGGTCCGGTCATCGCGGCCATGTCGATTGACGAACGCGCCACCTTGACGAATATGGCCGCCGAGATGGGCGGCTTCGGTGGAATCGTCGAACCCGATGCGACAACGGTGGCTTTTCTCAAGGAGCAGCGCGGCATCGACTTCGCCATCGAAGACTGGATGGCCTCCGATCCCGGCGCGACATACAAAGAGGTCGTCCGCATCGACTGCGATCAATTGTCGCCGATGGTGGCGCGTCCCGGCGATCCGGGCAATTCGGTGCCGCTGGCCGACCTATCGGCCCCCGTCCACGTCGATATCGCCCTCGGCGGCGCCTGCACCGGGGGCAAACGCGCCGACTTCGACATCTACCACCAGGTGGTCAAATGGGGCGTCGAGCACGGCCTCAGCATCGCCGAGGGCACCCGTTTGGTCTTGCAATTCGGCACGGTGGGCGTGCGCGACTATTGCCGGTCGCAGGGCTATCTCGAGACGTTCGAAGCTGCCGGGGTCGAACTGGTGCCGCCGGGCTGCGGCGCCTGCGCCAACTGTGGTCCGGGGCAATCGATCAATGCCGATCAGGTCAGCATCAGTTCGATCAATCGCAACTTCCCCGGACGGTCCGGTCCCGGCAAAGTATGGCTGGGAAGCCCCTACACCGTTGCGGCCAGCGCTTTTACCGGACATCTGACCAGCTTCGCCGATTTGATTCGCGCCAACCATGACGACACCGTCAGCCCGTAGGTAATTTCCGACCCTTCCGCCGGGTTTTCCCCGCGCGTACCCTGACATCGCTTTCAACGATTTCTTTTGTTCCCGCTTGGCCCGCCAAACGGCGTCGCGCCTTGGCGTGTCTTAAAGCCATGACGAAGGACTCCTCTTCTGACAGGGAACCTCAGAGTCATCGAAAAAAGAGAAACCATGAACAATCGAGATGAGCGACCTCGCCACGATGAAGGGGTTAGCTGGTGGACCAAACTCAAGCATTTGCCATTTTTCAAGACCGCCGCCGATCTCGTTCCGGCCGTCCCCCCAGCGTTCGCTCGGCAGTGGAGCAGCAGCCGGCGCCCCATTGACGACTCGCGGGTCGAGTGGACGCCCAACACCTTGCGGCTGATCTTGAAGAATGAACTGCCTGACGCGGAAATATTGATCGTCTCCAACCGCGAGCCCTATATCCACAACCTTGAAGACGGTCATATCGTCGTTCAAACCCCGGCCAGCGGCTTGGTTTCCGCACTAGAACCGGTAACCGCCGCCTGCGGAGGGACCTGGATTGCTGCGGGAAGCGGCTCAGCCGACCGCGACACGGTGGACAACCATGACCGTTTGGCCGTTCCACCGGACAACCCGACCTATACGCTGCGTCGGGTCTGGCTCTCCGAGGAAGAGGAGAATGGCTACTATTTCGGATTTTCCAATGAGGGACTTTGGCCGCTCTGCCATCTCGCTTATGTGCGCCCAAACTTCCGGGAATCGGATTGGCTGCAATATTGCACGGTCAACCGCAGGTTTGCCGATGCGGTCGTCGCCGAGGCGCGCACGTCACGTCCGATCGTCCTCATCCAAGATTACCATTTCGCCTTGCTGCCGCGTATGGTCCGCGAGCAACTCCCCGACGCCACGATCATCACTTTTTGGCACATCCCCTGGCCGAATGCCGAGACGTTCGGTATCTGCCAGTGGCGCCGCGAGGTGATCGAGGGTTTGCTGGGTAGTTCGATCATCGGGTTTCACACGCGATTCCACTGCAATAATTTCATCGATTCCGTCGACCGCTTCATGGAAAGCCGGATCGATCGGGAGCATCGCTCGATCACCTTCGGCGGTCACGAGACATTGATCCGCCCCTACCCCATCTCGATCGATTGGCCGCCCAAAGCGCTGAAACATCAGGACCCAGTCGAAATTTGCCGCACCAAGGTCCTTGAGCGTTTTGGGTTGCCGCCTCATGTTCGGCTCGCCGTCGGCATAGAGCGGTTCGATTATACCAAAGGAATTTTGGACCGGATGCGCGCGATCGATCTGTTCCTGGAAACCCATGCCGAATGGCGCGGACGCCTGACCTTTATCCAGGCTGCCGCACCGTCTCGGTCCAAACTGACGGCCTATCAAACGCTTCAGGAAGACGCCATCGCGCTGGCAGCGGAGATCAATCTTCGCCATACCTACGACACGGTTCCCGCCATAATTTTGGCGATTCATCATCACGAGCAAGTCCAGGTGTTTGAACTGTACCGGGCCGCCGACATTTGCATCGTCAGCAGTCTTCATGACGGCATGAATCTCGTCGCCAAAGAGTTTGTCGCCGCCCGCGACGACGAACAGGGAGCGCTGATTCTCAGCACGTTCGCCGGAGCCGCACAGGAATTGTTGGAAGCGCTGATCGTCAATCCTTACGACACCAAGGAAATGGCCGATGCAATTCTTCAAGCCCTGATGATGCCAGTGGAAGAGCAGCGCGAACGGATGCAGTTGATGCGCGACATGGTGCAGGAAAACAATGTCTACCGCTGGGCCGGACGGATGCTGCATGACGCCGCCCGCATCCGAAAGCGCGATCGCATCGAAGGGTTGGATATGGGCAGTGCGGAGGATACCGGTGAATGAGCCGCCCGGACTAACTGTCGGCTGCGCATTGTTTGTCGACATTGACGGGACGCTCATCGACCTCGCTCCGCGACCGGACGATGCGATCGTCCCACCGGCCTTGATCGCCGAGTTGGTCGACCTGCGCACCCGGTTAGGGGGCGCATTGGCATTGATCAGCGGTCGTTCCTTGTCGCAGATCGATAGACTTTTCGGCGCTCACCGCTTCGATGCCGCCGGCAGCCATGGCTACGAGTGGCGAACCGAAGCCGGAGGCGACAATGCAAT
>DATNIV010000245.1:0-2225 GCA_035604255.1 Telmatospirillum sp.
TCAACGGTGTGCGATGCCGCGGAGACGCGGTCGAGTCCTTCGTGACGTCCTTGATCGTCGGGGCCGGAGCCTCCGAGGAAAGCGCCGCCGCGGTCGCGCGGGCGCTCACCGACGCCTCGATGCGGGCGGTCGATACGCATGGCGTCAGGCTGACGCCGCATTATTTGCGCGGATTGACGGCAGGACGGATCAAGAAGACGCCCACCGTGCAAGTCGAACGCCTGTCGCCCTCCGTCGTTCATGTCGATGCCGATGATGGTTTGGGGCATCTGGCCAGCTATCGGGGAATCGAGGCGGGGATCGCGGCTGCGCGCGAAAATGGGATTGCCGCGGTGGCCATCGGCCGATCGACCCATCATGGCGCCACCGGGTGCTATACGCTGACCGCCGCCCGTCAGGGGTTTGCCGCCCTCGGCATGACCAACGCCGACGCGATCGTCGCGCCGCATGACGGCGTGAAGGCGTTTTTCGGCACCAATCCCATCAGTTTCGCCGTGCCGGCGTGCGGGGGGCAACAGCCGTTGCTGCTCGACATGGCGACCAGCAGCATTCCGCTCAACCGCGTGCTTCTGCGCCGAGACACCGGCACGCCCTTGCCGCCCGAGGTGGCGATCGACGGCGTCGGCGAGATGACCACGGATCCTTTCGCGGCGGCGGCGCTGGTGCCGTTGGGTGGCGCCAATTATGGCTATAAGGGCGCCGGTCTGGCGGTGATGGTGGATATGTTGTGTTCGGCCTTCACCGGCATGGTGCACGGCGCGCGGTTGCCATCGTTTGCCGGGGACAATGTGACATGGCCGGCCCGCCTGGGGCATTTCTTCGTCATCTTCGACACCAACGCCTTTCAGCCGCAGCAGGCGTTCGCCAATCGCGTGGTCGAGTTTCTGACGGATCTGCGCAGTCAGCCGGCGCGTCCAGGCGAAAAAGTCATGGCTCCCGGCGATCCCGAATGGGCGGCTCTGGCGGAGCGCACGGCAAACGGATTGCCGATCGACGCGGCGACCTGGGGAAGTCTGGGGGAGTACGCCAAGACCTATGGTTGCGCCATGCCGGACGTCATCGCGACGACGACGGTCTGAGGCCAAGGGCCTGTCGCTCATAACAGGCCCTTAGAGTCCACGCGGCGCTGAGCCCGCCGGAAGCGGCTTTAAGACTTGGAGCGATTTGGCTGGTGCAGAGGTGTTATTGAGCACAGATGAACAAGGGATGCCGCTTCGCGGCTCACAGATGAACACAAATAAAAAGAGCGCCACAGGCATCAATCCCGCTTGATCTCGTCTTTTGTCGCCCAAGATTCTCTCGATACCCCATACGCACAGGGAAGCTCATCTGTGAGCCGCGAAGCGGCATCGGTGTTCCCTGAATGCCGTCAAGGTCCCAAAAGATTCGGTATTTCCCGTCGCGCCGTCACTGTGCGCATCCCTGGCGCCTCTGCGGGGATAACGATAATAAAAAGACACTGACGACAGGCCTTAAGGGTCCCGCCGTCTTCCTTTCGGGCGAGGGCGGGACCCGGTCGTCGGCGTCAGAAGTGGTATTTGAAGCCGAGTTGGACGTTGTTGCTACGGATGGCGTTCAGTTTGACCGGTCCCGCCGAGCCGTCGAACTGCGGGCGCCCGGTTCCGAAATAGCTATAGGCGATTGACCAATCGGTGTGCGGCCAGGCCTGTGGCGTGTAACTGACGCCTGCGATCGCTTGGTAGGCGAAGAGCGTATCGTTACTGCTTTTGTCGGTGATCGAGAACCCTGGATTTTTCGAGAAGCGGGCCCCGGCACCGCCGATTCCCGCCCCGACGAAGGGGGTGAAGGATGTCGCCGTGTGGATGTCGTAATAGACCGTGGTCATCAAGGCGCCGACCCCGAGATCGCCTCCCGGTTTTCGCTCGGTTGCGCCGGAACTGACCTTGTTCACGCCGAAACTGCGATTCAGCAAGGCGAGTTCGACTCTGACGTCGCCGGTGGTGTTGTACAAAGCTTCGGGACGGTAACCGAACACCACATCGGGCAGTGTTACGGACGATTGGTAATGGATCGTTCCCGTGGTGGCGCCACTCACCTTGTTGCTTTGCGGAAAGGTCGTATTGATGCCGATGCCCGCATACCACGACGAATAGCTGTCCTGTTCGGCCGCATGTGCGGCCGTTGCACAACCGGCAACGGCGACAGCCAAAAGGCACGCAAACCTGTTCATCATCCTTAAGCTCCCGAGGTAAATCGAAAATCAT
>DATNIV010000246.1:0-3110 GCA_035604255.1 Telmatospirillum sp.
CGATCAGCCGCACGTCGATCACCTAGACGGTGGGGGAAAGCTTGCCGTTGACCGCCACATGGATACCGTCGGGGGCGGTGTTGATTCCGTGCGGGTTGTTGGCGACTGGGACATAGCGGGTGAAGGGCGAGCCGTGACGGCCATCGAGGACCGGTACGCCGTTCATCATGGTCGCCTTGCCGGCTTTGACGGCGTCTTCGATGCGCTTGATGTGGAAGATGGTCACCCAGTCGCGTTCAGCCGCCATCATATCCGGGCCGGTCATGCCCATTTCCGAGTTGTAGCAGGTGGAAAAGGCGTATTTGCCCTGATAGTCGCAATCGGTGTTGTCGAGATTGCCGTCGACGATGACCTGCCACGCCACCTTCATCGTATCGCTGTCCACGGCGCTGAAGATCGCGCGGTAGGCTTTCGGATTGTCGAGATCGCGGCCGTCGTTGGGGATCGGTGCCTCATGTTCGCCGTTGCAGAACAGATAGCCGGTGCGCGGGAACTTCTGCGGCCGCATGCCGTGCACGTCATGGGCGTTGGGGATCTCGATGATCTTGTCGCACTTCATCACGTCGGTGCGGATGCGGGCGACCCGGGTGTTGGCCTTGTCGTTGATGTAGATAAAGCGTCCGTCGTAGGTGCCGTTGGTGAAGGAAACGTGGGGGTGATGGCAGTCGCCGTTCTGATAGGTGACCTGTCCGCGCTTCTTTAGGAATGCCTTGGTTTCCGGCAGCAGATCCTGGGTGAGGATCTTCAGGCTTTCGTTGGTCAATCCCCAGCCGGTGGCGCTACAGCGATTGAACACCGGAATGCGGGTCAGTTCGCGCATCGAGGGCATGCCGAACACGCGGATTTCACCGGATTGGCCGCCGGAGGAGAAGACGTAATAGTCGTCGAGCTGACCCGGTACGATCTCGCCCAATTTGGCATCGACGTGGTTTTCCGTCGTTGGGGCGGCATGGGCGACCATCGCGCCCGCCAAGGTCGAGACTCCGGCACCCAGGCCGGCTGCCGTGGCCAGACGCATGGCGTCGCGGCGTGACAGGGTGGGGCGGTTTTCCTGGTCGCTCTCGGTCTGGTTATCACGGTTATCCGCCATGATGTGCTTCTCCTGTTGGACTGCTGTTGGACTGCTGTTGGGCTGGATGGGGGGAGGTGTGGGGCCGGTTGTTGGGCGAGATGGGGGCGCCGACATGCCTTGCAAGCGCTCTCGTTTGATCCGACGCTGAATCATGACGGGGCAACGGTGATCGTCCGAGTAGAGTTCCTGGCAATGCATGCAATAGATGCATTCATTGGGATTAATTTTGCCGTCGGGGTGAATCGCCTGGACCGGACATTCGATGGCGCAGCGCTGGCAGGGGTTGCCGCATTCCCGATAGCGCTTCAGCCAGTCGAACATGCGCATCCTGGCAGGGATGGCCAACGCGGCTCCCAGTGGACAGAGATAACGGCAAAACAGGCGTTCGACGAATAACGAGCCGCCCAAAAGGACGCTTGCGTAAAGGACGAACGGCCAGTGACGGACGAATTTGAGGATGATCGCCGTCTTGAAGGGTTCGATCTCGGCCAGACGTTCGGCATTGGCCAGCGAATAGAGGGAATAGGCGAACAGGCCGAGAAAAAGGATATATTTGATCGGCCACAGGCGCTCATGGACGCCCCAGGGAATCGTCAGTTGCGGGATCTTCAGGCGCCGCGCCAATTTATGCGCGAACTCCTGCAGAGCGCCGAAGGGACAGAGCCAGCCGCAATAGGCACCGCGACCCCAGAACAGAAGTGAGGCGGCGGTGGCGCACCACAGGATGAAGATCAAGGGGTCCATCAGGAAATAGTCCCAACGGAACCCGGTGAGCAGCGCATTGGACAAGGCCAGGATGTTGACCACCGACATCTGGGCGTCGGCATACCAACCGATCCACAGCAAGGTGAACAACAGGAAGCTTGACCGGATTAACCCGGAGAGGCGGGGTCGACGCACCAGCCAATCCTGGAAGAAAAAGATCAGGGTTAAAATCGCTAGGGCGGTACAGAGGATGGCGATGTCCACGGTCCGCTGTTGCCAGAGTCGCATCCACAGCGGTGTCTCTTCGGCGACGTCATCTTTTGCGATGGCTGGCGATATTTTTGTGGCCGCCCGCAGATGACGTTCGGGCAACTGATAAGGCAGATCGCTCGAGGCGAAAACCTTGTCGAGAGCACCGACGGCGCGCTGAATCAACAAGGTGAGCCGCCAGTCGCCGGTTGAATCGAATTCGCTTCCCACCGGTATGGCGAAGAGACCGATTTCGGGGAATGCCGGGGCATCGTCCGTGGCCAGCTTGCCCAGCCTTTCGTAATCGTGATCGCGGAAACGGATGGTGTTCTGTCCCTGGATCAGTTGAATGCGGTCGAAGATCCCGCCGCGCACATAGCCCGATCCGCGAAAGGAATAACGGCCTTCTCCCATCACCAGAATGGCTTGCCTGTCCGGGCCCAGGCGGCTGCGAAGATCGTCATAGCCTTTCTGACCCAGAAGGGAGCGACCGATGACCGGGGCGGTGGCCAGGGCGACATAGAGGTCGATGAAGCTATCGTCGTCCGGGCCGGCTTCCGGGCGTTCACCGGCACGAGGATCGGGCGAGCGGGCAAAGATTTGATTGACGTCGGCGACGGTGAGATGCAACCGGCGTATCGAGCCGTCTCCGAGAAGCTCCTGCCATGAGGAGGATCCCGATTTGTCGAGGTCGATGGATCGGTGCGGTGCTTCTGATGCCACCTCTCCGGACGCGCCGGCAAAAACACCCAGCTTACGGGATTTCGCGACGCGGATGGCGGCCTTGGCGATGGTGTCGCCCAGCACCATGACGGTGACCGTCGCCCCGCTGATGATGTCGGGGCTCTGTTTTCCCGGAGGATAAGTGCCGGCGGCCGGGTTGCTGCCGACGAAGGCGTCGATATACCCTTTGATTTTCTGTTCCGGGATGCCGATCAGGACGATCGGTTCGTGATGCTCGACCAACTTGAGCCCGGTGATGGTGCCGGTCATGTCGATTCCCATGAGCAGACGGATCGGCCGTCCGGAGTAACCGGTGGCATTGACCACGTCGGAATTGAGGAACACATAGCCGACAAGGGTA